>NZ_JAUSPQ010000007.1 GCF_030655665.1 Methanocorpusculum sp.
ATGATTCGCGTTTTGTCCTCCACTTAAACAGCTCTACTATATCAGCATCAGATGCTTATATAGTCTTCGAACCGAATCCCCTTGGAGCCAGGCACGGAGTGCCAAGCCCTTTGGAGGTCAAATCCGAAGGCCTTGCGAGGTAACATAGTTACCCCCAATCACTTATAAACCCACCGAAACAGAGAAGGAACACACCCGGAGAAAACCAGGAGATTTCCAACGCAGATCGGTTGGCTTGTGAGGTAATAATGTTAGGGATTCCGGCATATAAAGACGCCGGTTTTATGAAGACAGCTAGACCATAAACATCATTATCATGGACCACGCAGACAAAATAATAAACACAAATCACAGGACAAAACACCCTTGTCAAAAGAAGAAATAACCCTTAGCGAAGTCCGTTCGTGGAACTCATCCGAAATCGTCGACCTTTATCGAACCGGCGGATGGTGGGACATGGGATGGAGTACAGACCGTATCGCGCAAATTCTTGATGGAAGCTTCATCCTCATAATCGCCCATGACAAGCAAAATCGCGCAGTCGGCATGGGACGCATGATCTCCGATGGAGTAGCTGACGGATACATTCAGGACGTGGTCGTCTTCCCCGAATATCGTGGACGCGGCATAGGAGAGCGCATAGCAAAAACGCTCAGGCGACTCGGATTGGCACACGGTTTGACATGGATCGGCCTCATCTCTGCACCCAAAAAAGAATCGATCTATCTCAGAGCAGGCTTCTCTGAAATGAAAAACTACACACCCATGCTCTTTGAAAATGAAAAGAACTGACTTCCAAAGAATAACCCTCGCGGAAAAACCCATCATCGATGACTACTTTCAGCGATTTCCCCAATATCACTCGGAACACAACTTCCTTACGTTATTCTCGTGGGAACACTACTCGCCCTGTGAATATGCAGTGATAAATGACCACCTGATCCTCTCTAACACGGTCAACGGCAAAAGCACGTGTCATGCCCCTGTTGGTGAATTTGACCCCATCATATTTGAAGAACTCCTGCACTTCGCCAAAAAACATACCGGCGACTGCGCTATTGCCTTCTATGAAGAGAAATATCTCCCGTATATGAAAACGCATCATCCCGAAACACCGGTGTATGAATCACGCGGATGCAGCGAATATTATTACAGAACAGAGGAACTTGCCGAACTCTCCGGACAAAAATACCTCAATATCCGAAGACAGATCAACCGGTTCAATACCAAATACCAGTACACGACTGAAGCTGTCACACCAGATATCATTACCGAGATTCATGAAATGCTCGATAAATGGAGCGACGCCAAAAACACCGAAGCAAATATTGTTCTGAAAGAAGAAGTGGGCGCTGCACACGCTGCACTGGACAACTGGGATGAACTCGGGTGTGAAGGACTGGTTATCCGGGTCCTACCAAAGAACAGAATAGGGGCAGTCGCCATTTGGGGGGAGATGAATTCCGAGACCGCAGTCATCCATTTCGAAAAAGGTATCTCCCAATACAAAGGTATCTACAAAGTCATCAATCAGGAAACCGCACGACTACTCCAAGGCAGATATGAGTGGATTAACAGGGAATCCGACATGGACGTCCCAGGACTCCGCGAGGCAAAACTCCGCTATCACCCGGGAAAGTGTGCCAAAACCTGGTACATCAAACGAAAAGAGATCGTATGATGTTGAAGGACGTTGGTAGTCACAAAAACGTTACTGATGCTTCCTGACCCCACAGATATTATTAGCCAGACCGCACATCTATAAAGCGGATGAACCTGTTGTTTGAACTCTCCGGAGAGAATCTATCTCTGGCAACTGCCGAACTATCCTGTGTGGGAAACGTGATCCGCACAGAGAATGGTATTGCCATCGTAGATGTTGACGATCCGGGAAGAACGACACGGCTCGCTCAGACGCATGTCGTAATGCGCCTCCTAGGCGAATGTGATGCCACAAAAGAAGACCTCGAACGTCTTCTTGAAAGCCTCGCACTCACAGCCCCCGGCAGTTTCTGCTGTCGGGCAAGAAAGATTCATCCAGTCACTGTCAATGCATCCCAACTGGAACTCGAGCGCATGATGGGACAAAAAATTCATGGTAATGTTGACCTCAAAGATCCCGATATCGAATACCGTGCGGTATTCACAAACGGTAGATGCTTTTTCGGGGAAGTACTTCACACCATAGACCGTGGGTCATATGCTTACCGAAATCCCCAGAGAAGAGCATTCTTCCACCCGGGAGTTATGATGCCTCTGATGGCACGGACAATGGTCAATTTGACTCATGTTGAACCCGGCCAATTGTTATGCGATCCCTTCTGTGGAACAGGCGGCATGCTCCTCGAATGTGATATGATGGGGATCGAAGCAGTCGGAAGCGATTATGATCCCGAGATGCTCATTGGATGCCGGCAGAATCTCCCAAACGGAGCTTACATCCGGGCCGATGCAACAAACATGCCTTATCCAAACGAAGCATTTGATGCAATCGCAACCGACCTGCCGTACGGTCAGTCAACAACCATCGGAGCTGACAGCATTGATACCCTCTACACCGGATCCCTGAAAGAAATCAGGCGTGTTCTCAAACCCGGAGGGAGGGCAGTCATAGTGACTCATACAGACATCAGACCTCTTGCAAAAGATCTCTTCGAGATCGTCGGATACTACGAGCAGAGAGTGCATAAAAGTCTCACGCGACGGATTCTCGTCCTCGCATAAAATAAACTATGAAACAAGAAAGCGGAGAGTTGTAATGCTCTCATGGATTAGTGAGCAGTTCAGCCACTACAAACCTGACCGGGCAATTGCTGTAAGAGCACTGCGTCACATGCGTCCAGCCGAACGCAAAAACCTCTTCTCGGAAGACATAATGCTGATGCGGACGGCCGAAGGATACTGGTTTGAAAATCTCATATACGAACAGCTCATCAGGATCGCGGAAAAAACCGATACTATCAAGAAGGTCGTAAGAAAAGGCGCCGATGTCCCAAAACACCGAGAAAAAATCAGACTCGGAGTGAACGGCATCTATTCTGCGGAAAAAGGCGATATCAGAGTCAGAGGAAACGGTCAGGATCTGGCAGAGGTGGATCTCCTCCTCTTCGATAAAGATAAACAGGTCGTATTCAGTGAGATCGTGACCAGTCCTGCCGATCTAAAGGACCTTGAAGCAGAGATCATCTATAAGAAAAAGCTGTTCGGCTACATGTTCAATCAGGAGCATGTGGGATTCATTCTCTTCTCATCCGTTGATATCTCCGGAACACAGGTCGTGCGAAGGCTGGTTGCCGATCCGGATAATGCGTACATTGGGACACATGAATGTGAAGTAATGAAATCCTGCCTTAAAGGTCTCCGGATCACATCCATCCTTACACATCCGGAAAAAAATCCGGTACTCACCCCAAGTGAGACCTTAAAGATACGCGACTTCGATTATAAAAAACTCCACGATGACGCACTCACAAAGCTGTTTTTCGCAATGGATCATAATATGTCGCCTGACCAGTACTTCTCAGACCCTTCTGTCTCCCCTCTCGTAAAAAAAGTAATCTGCGGAGGCTTGTACCCCTCGGCGATCAAAGCAGTGATCGCAAATTATGGTCTTCGGGTAAAGTCGGAGATCCTTGATGCCGATTCGATCATGGAAAACTACTCTAGAGTGATCCTCGCCGTAGATTTCCCCGAGATGTCACCTGTGATTTATCTCAAACCAAAGAAACAGCGGACATATCTAAAGATGATCCCGTCAAAAACGGGCGGCTTCAAATATGAACGTCCCACTCCTTCACGGGTAGGATTCTATTTATGGCTGGAGGCAACAAAACCGGCAATCGGGGCCGAGCGGTTACTAAGTGTGCTGCAGTATTGTAATACCCCCGTAAAAGACTGTGTCTCTGCACCCATCACTGCGCTTCCACCGGGCAGTGTTGTACCCAAACATCATTACCATCCACGAAGAAAACGGAAGTAAGAACTATCATCCTCTTTTTAACGTTGGAGCATAGCACGGACATCGGACGATGAGAAGACCGCCAACCAAAACCACAACTCCGACTAAAATAAAGACCCCAAAATATCCGATGGGAAGAACAATGAGACCAGTGATGAACGGTAAAGCCGCCATGCCTGCATACTGCATCGTCGTAAAGAGTCCATTCATCACGCCCTGGGGGTGAGGAGTTCCGGCGATATAATTCAGTACGGCAACCGATATCACGCCAAATACAGCCCCGACGAGGATCATACCTATAGGTGTAAAGAAGACAAGTGGAACTGAAATGGCAAGAACAACCGCTGATTTCCGGATAACCCCTAGTGAATCCAAAAGAGCGAATCGTGATGCGGCGAAGACGCATATGGCTGTAGCTACACTCATCAGTGCAGTCACAACTCCGGAAATTTCGGCTGAATATCCGGACATTTCCGGATACATACTCGTAACAACACCTGTAGCTCCCGCAAAAACAAATAGAGTCACCCAGAGCCATTTATGATATTGAGTGATCGAAAAAATCATCTTTACCGGTATCATTATGGAAATAAATCCATCTGAATCTCGGAAAAAGATTCCAATAAGAAAAGCAGCCCCGGTCAAAATGCCGAACACGAGCACCCCAGCATACGGATAAATTACGGCGAGTACTCCTGGAATAATAAGCCCAGCCACCAGACCCACATTTATCAAAGCAACAAACGTACCTGACAGTTTTTTATGGTCAACCTCAGAGTTGACGTAGGATAGAGCGGATGACACAAACATCCCCGTAAACAGACCTTCCAGGAATCTGAGACCGACCGTAACCACAGGATCCCCCACCAAAAACCAGATCATGATCCCGGACAAAAAGGTTCCGGCAAGCCCTATTTTAATGAGAGGAGCTCTCCCGATTTTATCAGATATCCAGCCGGCAGGGAACACCATGAAAAAGGCGCCCAAAAAATAAGCAGAAAATACTGCCCCCTGCATTGCGGCATCCGGAGTGATAATTGCCAGAATAGGCACGACCGAATTTGAAAGTGCCATAGTGGCAAAAACTCCCAGATAAATGGCAATTCTTGAAATATTCATCAGCGTTTCAGGACACCTATTTCTGACAGCATTGACGGGAGATATTCTTTCGTAACGAAATCAAGACCGCGGCTTGCAAATGCCTGCTGTTCAGACTTCAGATTCATTTCAAGCTGCAGATTGATCTCCTTCCTCCAGAAATCAGTCGCAAACCGCGGATCGGTCAGTTCCGACCTTAGTGCAGCAACATCCTGTTCTGTGAGTTTATCGGCAGGCAGATTGTACCGTTGGATATCCGAAGGTTTTACCCCGATAAACTGGGCAGAAGGCGTTGCCAAAAGTTCTGACATGTGGGCAGACTTGATCGAACCGTAGGCAACAGATGCATAAATACGGTAAGACCAGGGATCGCCGTCGGTGAAAACCACAACCGGGATGCCCAGTTCCTCGTTCATTCGTTTCAGCATACGCCGTGTCGCCCGGGCTGGCTGACCCTTCAGGTGAAGAAGGACAGCATTGTAATCTTCATCAAAGCCGTTTTCCTGTAAACGGGAAAACATACCACCTGTTTCGATGGCGATAACGCAGGAAGCATCATGATCCACAAGTTCCACGTTTTCCACATTATTCGGAATATTGTATCCGGCTTCTCCCACATCATCCTGACAGTGGATCTCTTTCATACCCCGCCTGGTATTTTCCCGGATGCGGATCGGGCCGAAAATCGAGGCCCCGTCCTCTTCCGGACGCATATGGAAAAACTCCCTCTGCATAGCAGTGATGATCTCGAGATCTTCGATCAGATAGTTACTCTCGTTCTGAGCTCCGAACTTCGCCTGCTTCCAACCCTCAGAGATGTAATACATTTCTCTTAAAGTCGAGGAACGGTTCTCCTGCAGCTGCGTTTTTATGAACCAGATAACATAGGCCATCTTGAGCATGTGCGTGGCCGACTTCGCAGTCCCGGCATTTCTGACGGACTCTTTGTCACCATACTTCCAGACCTCGGATTCATCATCATATTCGATATTGTATTTTGTCCTAGTAGGAAGAGTGATCGACGGGATCTCCCCGCTGTTCATCTGGTCATACCAGACTTTGGCCATTTCCATAAGACGCTTCTTCGTTGCCGTGTCTCTTTCAGTTGGGTCAGACATCCAGATCCACCACCACTTTGAGGTTTTCAGCCACTCCCTGCATCTCAATCATTCCTCCGCCAAGACCAGTATAGATCACTTCGAATACTTCACCGGCAGCAAGACCGAATTTCCAGATCTTCGTGTACTCGCCATCCATTTCAGATACGAATGAAGGAGGTACGGTCGCATCATCTGCGTTGTCTCCAGAGATATCATACAGGGATATTTCCTGTGATTTTGTTGTGTAGTTATCGATATGGATCATGACTTTCCCGCCGGCTGAGCTTTTCTTGAGAACCACACGACGCATGATCCTTCCCTCAATAATTGAAGTGTCTGGGGTTGGAAGCTCCACGATCTCACCGACCTTCACGGCGATCAGGGGAATCACCGAGCAGATCGCCCGGGCACGGTCATCCTGAAGTTTGTTCCTGTCGCGGCGGGACAGAAACATCTTTAGATCACGACCAAGTTCCTGAAGAGCAAGCGTGATCTCACGCTCGATTTCTGGCACTGCCGCGACGGCATCCTTTGATTCGCTCGTGAACGGAACGTTGGTTGCTGCCACATGCACGAGGATCATTATGGGGCCGGTGGGAAGTCCGGACTGTGAAACCCCATAGGATTTCCAGTTCACATTCTGAACCGCGTTTGTGATCGCACAGGCCCCCTGCTGATAGAGAAGTGGGACACGATTCGCGAATCGCAAAAGAATGGCACTTCCCTCCGGAGGAAGTTTTCCGCCGTATCCTATCGCCGCTTCCACGATGAACGAGTGACCGCCGTATACACTTCCTGGACGTGTCCGTGCCTTGATGAAGTCAAGTTCAAACTCCTTTTCCATTCCTTTCACGATAAGTTCGTCGGTGATTGGGGACAAACACTGTGATGCAGAAGGAGCCGGAATCCTGGTTGTCTGCATGGCATCAAGAAGAGGATTGAGCGATTCGAGACCAAGCGAGGCAACCTTTACTGCGGAATCAAGTTTTGCAGAACTGCAGATCTCAAGAGCGGTTTTCTCCCCGACCTTCGAGAAGCTTTCAACTAAAAACTCTCTAAGAGGCAGATCGGATGCGGTCGTCATCCGTTTTAAGACGCCAAGCTCTATGCCGTAGGGATGGGGTTTGATGGCCACTGGACATGGCGGGACCTCGGATGAAACGCGCTCAAAAGTAAAGGATTCGTCATCGATCTCAACACGGAATTTTGCGTGGGGGTTGACGATCGAGGTGTACTTCAGATACTCAATGAGTTTTTTCCTGGCAGCGATGTTGCTTTTGAACTCGAGTTGGACACGTGTCCCGTGAGGAAGGATCCAGTCTACTTCTTCATGGGAAAGAACTTCAGGTTCGTTTGTCTCTGTTTTGATGACAAGGGACATGGTATGTGCCTTGTTCTTCGCATCGGTTCGGGATGTTACAATCGTCGGTTTACCGGTGGTGAGCTGGGCATACAAAACGGCGGCTGAGATACCGATTCCCTGCTGACCGCGTGTCTGTCTGACCTGATGAAAACGTGAGCCGTAGAGAAGTTTGGCAAAAACACTCGGCATTTTTTCAGGAACTATTCCAGGACCATTGTCTTCGACAACAACACGAAACACATCGTTTGAGATCCGCCTGACCGAGACGAGAATGTCCGGGAGGACCTGTGCCTCTTCGCAGGCATCAAGTGAATTGTCGATCGCTTCTTTTATTGTGGTGATGATGCCCCGGGTTGGGGAATCAAAACCAAGCATCTGCTTATTTTTTTCAAAAAATTCCGCTACACTGATGCTTCGCTGGTTCTTGGCAAGCTCATCGGCAAGAACCATGAATTACCTCGATGGCAGATTCTAGTGGCATCTCAGTCTGGACTGCGGTTGTAAGATCTTTGAGTGTTATTGTTCCGGCATTTGCTTCTTTTTCTCCGATAACCACAGCAAAGGATGCCCCGGATTTCAGTGCCGAAGAGAGCTGGGCCCCAAACCCTCTGTCGAGCAGATCCATGACCGCTGTTATGCCTGCACTACGGAGTCCCGCGGCAACTTTGTAGGCCGGAAGACGTGTTTCCGGGGTACAGACCACCGCAACCACCGGTTTTGTCTCAGGCGTGAACTCGCCCAGTGAGACGAGGACCCGGTCGAATCCTATACCAAACCCACAGGAGGGAACATCCTTTCCGCCGAAAAGGTGGGCAAGTCTGTAGACCCCCCCACCAAGGATCTGGTTTTCCGCCCCGAGATTGTCGGCAAATGCTTCAAAGACCATCCCTGTGTAGTAATCGAGACCTCGTGCAATCCCGAAATTCTGTTCAAACGGAATGTTCTGCGCTTCAAGATACCCAAAGGTTTCCTCGATCCGCCCTTTTTCCGGAATATCTCCCGTTACTGCAAATACTTCTGAGAGGGTTTTTGCGGTGGTGAGTACCTTTAACGGCTCAAACAAATCAGAACGGTCAAGAGCTGCAAGCACAGTTGCAAGCAGCTCCATATCTCGTTTATCGAGAGCGGCCATTACCTGCTTCTGGGAAGGAGCATCCAGACCTGAAAGAAGATGTTTCATCGGTGCAAGATGTCCGATTTTCATAACAAAATGGACACCAGTACATTGCAAAAGTGCATAAGAAAGAGCGATAACTTCCGCATCTGCGGCCGCTGAGTCAGCACCGATAAGTTCAGAACCAAACTGCCAGAACTGCCGGTAGCGTCCTTTCTGCGGACGTTCATAACGGAAGCATTCCGCAAAGTAGAACCAGCGCAGAGGTTTTGGCGCCATCTGCGCTTCGTTGACATAGGCACGGAGAACTGCGGCGGTGAGTTCAGGACGGAGGGTGATTTTTCTGCCGCCTTTATCCTCGAAGGCATACATCTCACCGATGATCCCTTCGCCGGATTTTATTGTGAAGAGCTCCTGCTCTTCGAACATAGGGGTCACCACTTCGCCATAACCGAATGAAGCAGCGACGGCACGCATTTTTTGTTCGATAAACCTGCGCTGCGCCATTTCGATCGGGAGGAAGTCCCTTGTTCCGCGGGGTTTTTGTATCATATTTATTTTCTCTCCTGACGAGGCGCCGATCCGATGAACCGGGACCATGCAGATTCATTTCCTACCCATACATCCTCTTTCTTCAGTCTTGACTGAAGATACAGTGCAATCAACATACAGCCGACACCCAGATACATAAATGTAGTTTCAGCAAAACCGGCAAGAGCACAGCCGAACCACCCAAGAGCTGAGTAAAGAACACCCTGATAGGCAGCTTTCCGATATCCTTCTTTGCCGGTCCGGACAAAGATTCGGGTATCTCTTAGCCAGAGGAACGAAACGGAAGCTGCACCAAAGGCGATGATTATTATTATCGGGTCGATGTAGGACATGGATGCTGTACTATTTGGCGGGATTATGCATTAAAGATGTCACCCGAATTTCTCTTCTCAATGAGTATACAGTGGAGATCCAGTTGGATAATGCCCGGTATCCGTGATGATATGAATCCAGACTGAAAAAAAAGAAAAAGATCAGGTCCCGTCTTCGCCTTCCGGCAGGATGGGATCGATCTCATCAGGCGGAACAACGGCAACACCCGTGACCTTATCACCGGAGTCAACACGGATAACACGGACGCCTTGTGTTCCGCGTCCCTGGATCGAGATGTCCGAAGCCTGGGTCCGCAGGACAACTCCTGCAGCAGTCGTGATGATGACCTGATCATCATCCGATATAGCAAGGGAGGAGACTACTTTGCCGCGCTCGAAGTTCGCCACGATAGACTTCACGCCCTGCGTACCGCGTCCATGACCCATGAATGCATCGAACTCGGTTCTCTTACCATATCCTTTGTCGGTGATCATCAGCAGATACTGCGTCTCGACCAAGGTAAGAGCACAGACATAATCTCCCTCATACTTCAGCCGGATGCCGATAACACCCTGGGTGCCGCGACCGGTTGCTCTGACCTCATCCTCGGAGAATCTGAGCGCCTGACCGAACGCGGTCGTGAGCACAACATCAGAACTGCCGCCGGTAACGACCACATCGACAAGCTCATCACCGTCAAGGAGCGTGATACCGATGATACCCCCGGTCCTTGGCCGTGAGAACAGATCCTGACTGAACTTACCCACACGACCTTTCTTCGTTGCATACAGAAGATTCTTTTCAGCATCGAAATCGCGCATCGGGATGATTGCCGAAACTTCCTCGTCAGTAAGGTTCAGCAGATTTACGATTGCCTTACCCTTACTGGTTCTTGATCCTTCAGGGATCTCATACACACGGAGCCAGTACACTCTGCCTTTGTTCGTGAAACACAGCAGATAATCATGCGTGCTCGCCATGAAAACTTTATCGACGGAATCCTCGTCTTTTGTGGTCATGCCGATCACTCCTCTGCCGCCGCGTTTCTGCTGGCGATAGAGATCAAGAGGGACCCGCTTGATGTAATCCTGAGTCGTGAGCATCACAAGGGTCTGTTCGTCCGGGATCAGATCCATCATGTTGAAGTCGGTGTTTGCCGTGTAATCGATCTGAGTACGGCGTTCATCAGCATATGCTGAACGGACCTCGGCGGTCTCGGTCTTGACTACAGAGAGGATGTTCTCTTCGGATGATAATATCCAAGTGAGCTTGTCGATGATCAACTGAAGTGAGGTGGTCTCATCCACGATCTTCTGCTGCTCAAGGGCTGCGAGACGGCGAAGCTGCATCTTGAGGATCGCCTCGGCCTGAGCTTCTGAAAAGCCCAGCTTCGAAACAAGAGCTTCCTGAGCCACAGAAGCCTCCGGAGAGGCACGGATGGTCGCTATCACCACTTCGATCATATCGAGAGCCTTTAAAAGACCTGCCATGATATGCATCCGTTCCTCTGCTTTACGCAGATCAAAGAGCGAACGTCTGCGGACAACAGCAACACGGTGGGCGATGAAATAGCGCAGAAGTTCAGCGAGCGAAAGAATCTTCGCTTTCTTATCAACGATCGCCAGATTGATGATACCAAACGAATTTTCGAGCTGGGTATGTTTGTAAAGCAGGTTCAGAACAACATTTGCCTGAGTGTTCTGCTTGAGTTCGATGACAACGCGGATCCCGTCTTTATCGGACTCATCACGGATGTCGCTGATGCCTTCGATCACCTTTGTTTTTACAAGTTCGGCGATCTTCTCGATCATCGACGCCTTGTTCACCTGATAGGGTATCTCGGTGATAACGATCTGCTCGAATCCTTTTTTGCGTTCCTCAATCTCGGCAATACCTCGGAGAATGACTTTTCCCTGACCGGTCTGATAGGCATTGATGATACCGTCAGTACCCATGATCTTGCCGCCTGTCGGAAAGTCAGGTGCCGGAAGAATCTTCATCATCTCATCGAGCTGCATCTCCGGGTTATCGATGTAGGCATTGACCAGATCACAGACTTCTCCAAGGTTATGCGGCATCATGTTCGTGGCCATACCGACCGCGATACCTGTCGTACCGTTTACCAGAAGATTCGGGATCCGGCTTGGAAGAACATCCGGTTCCCGGGAAGACTCATCGTAATTCGGAACGAAATCAACGGTATCCTTGTCGATATCCTCCAGAAGAGACTCAGCTGCTTTGGTAAGACGTGCCTCGGTATAACGCATTGCTGCTGCCGAGTCACCATCAATCGAACCGAAGTTACCCTGACCATCCACTAACGTACAGCGATAGGAGAACGGCTGGGCCATCTTCACGAGCGTATCGTAGATCGCAGTGTCACCGTGCGGGTGATAATTACCCATCGTGGCGGCAACTGCTTTGGCAGATTTCTTGTATGCCTTATCGCTCGTGTTCCCCTCATCGTGGAACATGGCGTACAGGATACGCCGGTGTACCGGTTTAAGACCGTCTCGAACATCCGGGATCGCACGGCCAATGATAACACTCATCGCATAATCGATGAAGCAGTTTTTCATCTCATCTTCAATGTTGATCGATATCGTTTTGTGCGTGATGTTCTCTTCAGATGTCAAGGTTCTTCACCTCCCCTGCATGACGTTTAATGAAATCTTTTCTGGGCATGACATCATCTCCCATGAGTTTTTCGAATATTTCATTTGCATAACCTGCATCCTCTATCCTTACTTTCTTTAAGATACGGAATTTGGGATCCATGGTGGTGTTCCAGAGCTGGTCTGCATTCATTTCACCAAGACCCTTATACCGCTGGACCGAGATACCTTTGTCGCCAAACTCGGCGATTGCGAGACGCATTTCCTCTTCACTGTAAACGTATTTTTCCTGTTTGCCTTTGGCAATTCTAAAGAGAGGGGGCTGAGCGATGTAGATGTACCCCATCTCCACGAGGGGCTTCATGAACCGATAGAAGAAGGTCAGAAGCAAAATCCTGATATGTGCTCCATCCACATCCGCATCCGTCATGATAACGATATGGTGATACCTGGCACGTTCAGCATCGAACTTTTCCCCGTATCCGGCACCGATCGCTGTGATGAGTGTCTGAATTTCGAGATTCTTGAGAGCCTTATGTTCCAGTGCCTTCTCAACGTTAAGGATCTTACCCCTGAGAGGTAAGATCGCCTGAAACTTTCTGTCGCGTCCCTGCTTGGCTGAGCCGCCTGCAGAATCTCCTTCCACGATATATATCTCGCTTTTTGCCGGATCGCGTTCGGAACAGTCGGCGAGTTTGCCGGGAAGCCCGGACATCTCAAGAGACGTCTTTCTTCTGGCAAGTTCCTTTGCACGGCGGGCCGCTTCACGGGCATTCGCCGCATCAAGGGATTTTTTGGCAATAGCGGCGATAACCTTCGGGTTTTCTTCGAAGAACTCGGTCAACGCCTGATACACCATCGAGTCGACAAGACCTTTGACACTGCTGTTTCCAAGCCGCATCTTGGTCTGACCTTCGAACTGCGGGTTGGCGATCTTGACGCTGATGACTGCAGTCAGCCCTTCACGAACATCCTCACCGCGGACGGAGATATCCTCTTTGAGATGTTTGTTTGTATGGGCACTATTATTGATCGCCCGCGTAAGCGCCGAGCGGAATCCTTCCAAATGGGTTCCGCCTTCACGGGTATTGACGCTGTTTACATAGGTATAGAGTATCTCCCCATAGGTATCATTATACTGGAGAGCGACCTCCACCTCGATCTTGTTTGCCTCGTCGGATTTATCGACATAGATCGGCTCAGGGTGAAGGAGTTCTTTTCCTTCGTTTAAGTGAGTAACAAACTCGCGAAGACCCCCTTGATAACAGAAGGTGTCGGTGTCTCCAGTACGGTGGTCCTCGATCTGGATCTCCAAACCTTTATTTAGATAAGCAAGTTCTCTGAACCGGTGGGCAAGGACATCGTAATCGAACTCAGTCGTCTCAAAAATTGAGCCATCGGGATAGAAGGTGATCCGTGTTCCCGTGGTGGTTTCTTTTGCCTGACCAACCTTGTCCATCCGTTTCTGGCGCTGAAGATACTCTTCATCCGTTTCAGGCCTGCAGGAAAGCGGCTGCAGAAGGATGCCTTTTCCAAAGACCATGGAATAGATGTTTCCTTCACGGAAAACTTCGGCTACAAGACGTGTCGAGAGAGCGTTTACGACGGAAACACCGACACCATGCAGACCGCCTGAGACCTGATAGGTGTTTTTATCGAACTTTCCGCCGGCATGAAGCACGGTCATAACGACTTCAAGAGCGCTCTTGTTCTGCTTTGGCATGATATCGACAGGAATACCCCTGCCGTCATCCTCTACGCATACCGATCCATTCGGGTTGATGATGATGACGATATGTTTACAGAATCCTGCTAAGGCTTCATCGATCGAGTTGTCAACGACCTCATATACGAGGTGATGAAGACCGCGGGTATCGGTACTGCCGATATACATAGCAGGTCTTTCGCGGACAGGGGTTAACCCCTCCAGAACTGTGATGTGGGAGGCGTCGTAATTATCAGTCATCTAAATTTGGTTCTCCTTATCAATTGGACATATATTTGAGGGCGGTTTCGAAAATGGTTAACATGCTCGGAAGCGATTCTCAAAAATATATTTTCATTATTATATTAGTGCGGATTCCTTATTAATGTGGGTGAACCATAAATAGTATACCCGATGAAAATGGTCAGAATAGACAGGGAATCCGCCCTCATCCAAACACAGATGAAGGCAAAAAAGGAAGTATTTCATAAAGATGAAAAGGAGAAAATAACATCCCACTTCTCACTCGGTCATCTGAACATAATTCTTCAGAATCCTGATCCCGGCGTCCCCGCTTTTTTCCGGATGGAACTGAACACCCATAACATTGCCCGCACAAACGGCTGATGCGTATGATACGACATAATCGGTCGTCGCAATCGTAAAGTCGGGAGTTGTATCAGCATAATACGAGTGAACAAAATAGACATACGTCCCATCAGGTATTCCTTCAAACAGCGGATGACCTGAGGAAGAGATAGTGTTCCACCCCATCTGAGGGATCTTCATGCCGGGTTGTTTTGGAAACAGACGGACCGTTCCGGGCACAAAACCAAGCCCTTTGTGGAAACCGTGCTCTTCACTTTCCTCCAAAAGCATCTGCATGCCGAGACATATTCCCAGAAGAGGTTTCTTTGCCGCCTCTTCTTTCACAAGATCGATCAGGGGCGTGAGTTTGTTCATTCCTTCGGCAAAGGCCCCCACGCCAGGAAGGAGAAGCCCATCTGCCGATTGGATGATCTCAGGATCGTTCGTGATTTTCGGGCGGGCACCTGCGGCTTCGAGACCGCGGACCACACTTCGGAGATTTCCTAATCCATAATCCAGAACTGCGATTTCAGAAGTGCCCATCTATGTCACCATCTTCTTCATTTGTTTCACGGATCCTCCATAAACCTTTCGACGCCCATTCCTGTGATTTTCCGTTTGCATCCCCCCATGCTTTCAATTTCCGTTCCCAGTCAGCCCACATCTCCGGATAGCGTGCCTCAATATCCTTCATGCAGGCTATGTCGGACGACGGGCACATGAAACAACCGATTCGATCCAGACCAAGTTCGTAGAGTGGATTGTAGGGTGCTTTTTCCCGGAAAAGATACAGCCAGTCGTGCATAGCAGTCCAATGCTGGATCGGGGCAGCAGAAAGCTGGCAGGGAACATTCCTGTTTCTCCAGACCCTTGGACTCTGCATACGTTTTGCGGATTCAAACTTCCGTTGACCAATAAATGAAATAGCCTCGCCCCACTCATTTTCGATCAACGTCTTGACCGGAGTAAGTTTGCATGCGTTGCAGCACCACCTATAATCCACCGCAGGTGGGCCCAGCTTCTCGAATGCGTCCCAGAATCCCGAATCCCCCGACTCCTGAATAAGCGGAAGTCCAAATAGTTCAGAGACCTGATGGACATTTTCGATCGTTTCCGGGAACTCAAGTCCGGTATCCGCAAAGATCAACGGAAGTCTGAGCCCTGCCTTGAGAGTGATGAGAAGCATTACCAGACTGTCTTTTCCGCCCGAGTAAGAAACGGTCGCCTGGAGACCGGGATTTTTGGCGATGACATCATTTATGAACTCGATCGATTTTCTTTCATAGAGATCGAGGATGTTTTTATTTGCGGCAATTGCATCCTCCCAAGTCGAAGGAGCAACGTCCACCACTGGTTTCTGGGTCCGGCGGGTCCGAACAAGCTGACCGCGGGTCGCACCAACAGTTTCCTGATAGGACATCTTTGCTCTGCCAACTGCCACGCATTCACCTGACTCGGCAATGACGAAAACACTATCTCCTACGGCGATATCGGGAGATATAAAGGTAACGCCGGGTATCAGAACACTGCTTCCGTCCTTGATATACCCAGCTGCGTCATCAGTGACTCTGATAAAACGCTTGGTTGGCACGACCAGTGATGCCGCCGCTTCCCTTGGGAGGACTTCCCATCGTGACTCAGCCGGAATATATCTGATTGCACAGATTACCGCTCCACCGATGATGATCTCTTCCATCCGGTCCTCGTCAGGGACTTTATTCAGAATTGCTAGAAATCCATCAGGGATCAGCGGAACCCCGAACTGCTCTTCGAACAGGCGGTTCACGAGATTCCGGTCACGATCAAAAGCAGGGCGTACATCGCCCGGCGGAGTGACCGAGACAGGGCGGGTATTTTCTCCGCATGTGCAGAGTCTTCCCATGACCGGAGTGTGACATTTGTCACACCAGTAAAACGGCACGGGGGCAAGGAATGGGGAGTTTTTCATAATATTCACTCTATTAAAAGGAGCATGACGGTCGTCATCGGAGAATCCAGAACGGATCCGCCGTCAACCTTCGTGCAGGAGAGGATCTCTAGATCCCAGCCGACGGATGCGCAGGTGGCATACACATCGATCCCTGCAGCTTCCATACTTGGGCGCATCTTTCTTCTGTTCAGGCAGTCAGTGAGCTCTGCACCGTCATCTTTTGCAGTACAGTGCGTGCATAATCCGCACTGATGACCCGTATAGGCAAATGCCTTGTAAAAACCTGCGGAGAATGCCATCTTCTCAAGATCAAACATGACCCCCTGGACATAGGAGGTCATCTCACGGGAAACTAACCTCTCCGGCGTGGTTTCGCCGACATCGCCTAAAAATTTTATGAGGATGGCAATTTTGTATTCTTTGAGGACTTTCCGGGTCTCTGCAGGAGTTGGTGTATACGGAGGGCAGGAAAACCGGCGGCCAAATCCATTGCAGCCGTAGAAACACTTTTGTCGAACCCATTCGGCGGTGACGATATCTTTTGCAGGGATCATGGTCGCATCCCCGCCTTTTTCGACGATGAATCTGACAAGCTCTGATAGGTTATCCTGCTTTTCCTGTTTCTTCTCCTGCTTCATTGCGTCCGTCTCCTAACAGCTTCCTCGATGATCTTTGTCGAGGAGGTGAACGGCATCCCGGTGTACTCAGAAATGCGGACGACATCCGCACAGATACCGCGTTCGTTCATATCAGTTTTGAGCTTATCCTCAGACCATTTCTGATTGAATCCTATAGTGATAACTGCTGGATCAATCTCCCGAATCGGTTTATACATATCAGTATGGTCCCCCAAAACTGCGTGATCCACGCATCGGAGACTCTGGATCATTTTGAGCCGCTGATCTTCAGAAACGATCGGCAGGGGTTTGTGAACGACATTCTTTTCCCGCGCAACGATGACCCATAACTCGTCACCAAGTTTTTTCGATTCTTCAAGATAGTATATATGTCCGGGATGGAGGATATCAAAGGTCCCGGTGGCAACTATTTTTTTCATGGTATAACTTCCAGAGTTTTCTGCTTCCCGTCCCTGCCGTAACATCTCCATGAATTTTCATCGAAGGGCGCCCCGACGATGATATGACACTGACCGCTCTGTGCAAATGTGGTCAGATCCGCGTCGGAAGGAGATAAACAGCCATTCGGATGACTGTGTGCGGTCCCTGCGATATGCATGCCCAGAGGGATCATGTCCATGAAAATGTTTGCACTATCCTGTGAGACAGTAGTCCCGGGGATTGGATAGGTCACGTCGATGACGCCCTTTTCCATGCCCAGCATGACAATATATTCATCAGGAAAACTGGATTTACCCATCTCCAGAAGGAGTTCAAGTACTTCCTGATCTATGGCACGGGCTAACATTCAGTTACTTATATTGGAGAGTAAGAGAGATAATGTTTCACATTATGGTTTTGTCGATCGTGTGGAATGGACAACATATTCTTATTGAGATTATCTACTCTGATAGGAGACGGTCCTGGGCAATCGAAGTCAAAACCACAGGCGAGGTTCTCGTTCGGGTCCCTTGTGCCGTCTCAGAAAAAAAAGTGATGGAGATCGCACAAAGCAAGGCTGAGTGGATCGCAAAACAGCAGGTGAAATTCCAGACAAGAGAGAAGGAACTGCGCAGATATGCAGACGGGGATATGATTTCGTTTTTCGGGGAGCAGCTGATCATTGCACGTACCGCAGGCCCCTCCCGGGCGGAGATCTCCGGAGGATATCTCAACATATCCATACCCGATTCTTTTTCACCGGATGATGCCGAAATGATTGCCCGTGATGTGGTGATGCTTTTGTACCGGCGGCTTGGGACCACAGTTCTGGACGCATACGTGGAAAAGTATGCAGGTCTTGCCGGCGTGATAAAACCAAAACTGCGCATGAGACTTCAGAAGAAAAAATGGGGATGCTGTACACCAAAAAACGGGATAATCATCAATGCAAGGGTTTTACTTGCACCCAGAATCGTTGCCGAGTATCTGGTCGTGCACGAGATAGTACATCTCAGATATCCTCACCATCAAAAAGCATACTGGAGTGAGGTTGAACGGCTGATGCCGGAGTACCGGAAAGTCGAGATACTGTTGAAGGATGATGGATGGAAGTGGGAATTTTAGTTCCAGGAATTTTGCCCCGCATAAATTATGCAGGACTAAAAAATAAAAAAAATAATATTTATGCTTTCTTTACAAATACTGTAAGTCCGGTGGAAACTTCCACGAGGGATTTCCCATCAGCAGAGACAGTATAGGTGCCTGCGTTGAATAATGCGGAGGTTCCAGTGATCTTATAGGTCTTCTCTTCGACCTTCTCCCATGCCAGAGGGACGGTGGAGATGACACCAAACAGATAGAGGGTCAGAGTTCCGGTTCCATCATCATGGAACACAACGGGGATCTCGGTACCTGAGACGAGCCAGTCGCCAACGATCGGTTCACTGCCAATACATCCTGCAGCTCCCACAGAGACAAGCAGGACTGCAAGCACAGCTGCAATCAGAATTTTCTTCATAAGAATAGAAATGAGAGAGTGAAGTATTTCACTCTTTCTTTTTCCGATTACGCGGTTTTTATCTTCGCAACGTCTGCGAGATCAAGGTCGACAATGGATATCTCCTGCATATCACCCTTCTTGATTTTGCCGGTGACGGTCATTGGGAAGGTATCAACGAACTTGTAGTAACGCGGGATCTTGTGGCGGGCGATCTTGCCCTCAGCAAATGCCCGGATCTCCTCTTCCGTGATCGTCGTTCCAGGCTCTGCTTTTACCCATGCACAGAGTTCCTCGCCGTACTTTGCATCCGGGACCCCGATGACATAGATATCGGAGATCTTCGGGTGAAGGTGGAAGAACTCCTCAATCTCTCTTGGATAGAGATTTTCTCCGCCGCGGATAACCATCTCTTTCAGACGGCCCGCCATCCGAACGTAGCCTTCCTCATCCATTGTTCCAAGATCACCGGAGTGGAGCCAGCCGTCTTTGTCAATGACCTGCTTGGTTGCATTCGGATTGTTGTAGTAACATTTCATCTTCATGTAACCGCGGGCACATATCTCACCTTTTTCACCGAGTGAGACGATCCTTCCAGTCTTCGGGTCCGTGATCTTGATCTCGGTATGCGGGAATGCTCTGCCAACGGTCGCGACACGGTTCTCAAGGGTGTCAGAGGTGGTGGACATAGTGATTCCCGGAGCAGTTTCGGTAAGGCCGTAGACGATGACGATATCTTTCATGTTCATCCTGGTCGCGACTTCCCGCATCTTCTCGATCGGACATGGGGAACCTGCCATGATTCCGGTACGGAGACTTGACAGATCATATCGATTGAAATTCGGGTGTTCCAGTTCTGCGATGAACATGGTCGGGACCCCGTGAAGGGCCGTACACTTCTCCGCTTCAATCGCTTGGAGAACGGACTCGGCATCGAAGAACGGTGCAGGAATGACCATCGTGGATCCATGCGTCATGCAGGCCATGTTCGAGAGGACCATACCGAAACAGTGGTAGAACGGAACCGGGATACAGAGTTTATCATTCTCGGTAAAACCCATACCGTCACCGATAAACAGTCCATTGTTCAAGACGGAGTGATGAGATAATACGACCCCCTTCGGGAATCCGGTCGTTCCGGAGGTATACTGAATGTTCAGTGCATCATCGAACGAGACAGACTCCTCACGGTTTTCCAACTCGAAGTCGGAAACATACTCGCCCATTTCAAGAAGTTCGCTCCAGCGATACATACCGTTGTAGATGATCTCTCCCATGAATACGACGTTGCGTAAATACGGGAACTTCTCGGACCGGATCTTGCCGGGTTTTGCTTCGAATGCCTCGGGACATGCCTCGTAGAACATTCCGACATAATCAGATGTCTTGAACTTGCCCTGTAAGATCAGGGTGTCCACCTCGGATTGTTTGAGAGCGTACTCCAGTTCGAACGTCCGGTAGGCAGGGTTGATGTTGACCATCACGGCCCCGATTTTTGCGGTCGCAAACTGTACGAGTGCCCATTCTGCATAATTCATTGCCCAGATAGCAACACGTGTCCCGTGTTCCACGCCAAGCATCATAAGACCTTTTGCCACGGCATCTGTCTCAGCAAGGAACTCCGCCCAGGTGTAGCGAAGGACCTTAGACCCGACAGTGGTTAGGGTTCGTCCGGTCTCGCGGTACGAGTTCGGCTCGTCGGAAACGAGCCCTTCGTGGCAGTAATTTGCCGCGTCAGACATACACCGTTTACTGTAGGGATTCGGCTGAAAGGAGACTAGAGCATCGTTGCGGGGATATTTAGCCGCAATGCTGTTCAATACGTATCCTACGGTACTTCCCATAAGTGGTTTTTGGGAAGTCCCACACGCGTAGCTTTCAGACATGTGCTTACTACGTTAGAGTGGAGAATATAAAAAGCGTGTTACACCTGATTAAATCAGGTGCGTTTTACGGTGATCATCACATCATCAAGCATGATGACGTCGACCGATTCACCGGAAACCGAGTAGATGTAGGATGTGGTCCAGGCATTTTCCGGAACAGGAATTTCCTCGCCGTCAATAACAACTGTTGCCGGCGGAGTGATCTTGTCGGAATCCGAAAGGAGATTGACAACCGCCATAAATGCGCCTGCTTTATTCCGGAGGGTTTTACCTACCACTCCTTTATTGAAGACAACTTCGCCAACAGTCTTTTCAAGTGCAGGCTCCTCTGCTTTCCAGACGACCATCGCATTTATGGTCCGACCAAGATCGCCGGAGTCATCGATATCATGGGAAGGAGTATATATCGTGACATTTCCAAGAGGGGCATTGAGAGCAAGACCTGAATCATGCTTGTACTTTCGGAGAAGGCTGACGATCTTTACAATGAGTTCCCCATCACGCAGAGCATCCTCATCTTCGTAGGAAAACGTGGTCCACGGCTGGTCGATGATCCGCTTTCCACCGGATAAGTGGTGATAGCATTCCTGAGCAAAGAACGGAATATAGGGTGAGAGCATCGTACAGAGTGAGTCCAGGGTCGTTTTCAGCGTATAGATCGCACCGGCACGTAAGGGATCTTCACTGTAAAGTCTGCCTTTCACAAACTCAAGATATTCATCAGCCATCACATCCCAGGCAAATTCACGGATCGCCTTCAGACCCTTATCAAAGAGATAAGCATCCATGGACTCAGTAACTTCAGCAACCGTCTTTGAAAGGTTCGCAAGCATCCACCGGTCGATAAGCGTGGACGGAGCATCCGTCTCCGGGACTGAGGATTCTTTCTGAATCTGCATCAGGGAGAATCTGACAATGTTCCACATCTTCGTCTGGAATCTAGATGCAGCAAGCACATCGTTCCAGTTGAAGAGAATATCCTGACCTGTTGATGAACCTGCGGCTGCCCACTGTCTGAGTGCATCCAGACCATATGGACCCATAACATCTTCCGGACCGATCACGTTGCCGCGTGACTTGGACATCTTGAAACCATCCTCCCCCAAAACCATGCCGTTGATGAGGATACCATCCCACGGCTTCTCTCCAAGAATGGCCATGCTTCTGAGAATCGTGTAAAACGCCCATGTACGGATAATATCATGACCCTGCGGGCGGATCTGAGCCGGGAAATACGGTGGCATGCCACTTCCGTCCCATCCGGTAACGTGAAGATCCGTGATGGAGGAGTCCATCCAGGTGTCGAGAACATCCTTCTCGCCGGTGAACTCGGTTCCTCCGCATTTCGGACATGCATGTTTTGGTTTTTCCATGGTCGGATCTACCGGGAGATCTGCCTCGTCAGGGAGGATAAGCTCACCGCATTTGTCACAGAACCAGACCGGGATCGGAGTTGCAAACAATCTCTGTCTGGAGATACACCAGTCCCACTCCATTTGATCAGCCCAGTTTTCCAGGCGCTGGAGCATGTGTTCAGGATACCATTTGATCTCTCTGGCGGCCTTGACGATCTCGCCGCTGTTCACCTTAACAAACCACTGTCTTTCGGAAAGAATCTCGATCGGAGTCTTGCATCTCCAGCACCCTCCGACTCTCTGCTCAATCTTTTTCTGGTCTTTGAGGATGCCGAGCTCTTTCATATCTGCAAGAATCGCCGCACGACATTCCTTAGAAGGCATGCCCTCATATTTCCCGCAGATCGCGGTCATCGTACCTTTGGTCGTAAGAGCCTTGCGCAGCGGAAGGTGGTGTTTTTTCCACCAGAACACATCGGTCTTATCACCAAAAGTACAAATCATCACAGCACCGGAACCAAACGCCATATCTACAGCATCATCCGCAATGATGACGACATCGTGACCAAAGATCGGGACCGTGAGCGTTTTTCCTACGATAGATTTGTACCGCTCATCATCCGGGTGAACTGCGACCCCAACACAGGCTGCGAGGAGTTCGGGACGGGTCGTGGCGATCTCGATTCCGTCGAAATCGAAGAAGTTGAGAAGCGTCTCCCCATCGTAATATGAAACTTCGGCAAAGGCGATCGCCGTTTCACAGCGGGTACAGAAGTTGACCGGATGCTCGTCCTGATAGATGTAGCCTGCTTTGAGCATACGCAAAAACGACAGCTGGGTCTTTGCGTAGTAATACGGCTCCATGGTGATGTATTCGTTACTCCAATCGATGGAGAAACCCATAGTCCGGAGACTCTGCCGCATCAGGGCGATGTTTTCGACGGTGAGTTCCCTGCACATTTTGCGGAATTCTTCACGCGAGACATCGTTCTTTGTGATATGGTGGGTCTCTTCGACTTTTACCTCGGTTGGGAGTCCGTGACAATCCCAGCCCTGGGGAAACATGACATTGAAACCCGTCATGCGTTTGTAACGGGCAATGATATCCATGTACACCCAGTTAAGAGCATGCCCGATATGGAGTTTTCCAGTCGGATACGGCGGGGGAGTATCTATTACGTATTGAGGTTTTTTCGAGTCTTTATCGAAGTAAAAGTCGCTGTCGTCCCACTGGTCAAGCCAGCGTTTTTCGACAGAGGCAAAGTCGTAGGTCTTTGGAAGTTCCTCGGTCAACATGTGGAATACGTTTTGTTTTTCTTCCCATATAATCCTCCCACACCCGAGAGGAATTATTCTTCTACTGCGTTGAGTTTGCGGGAGACCGCCGGACGATCGAGTCGGTTATGCTGGATGAACTCAGCAAGACCGGCGAGTTTCTGATACTCAGCGACGAGTCTGTTGTAAGAGTCGAACTTCTTCTTTAGACGCTCGACATTTTTGTTGTGGATACACCGAAGCGTTTCATACTCTTCAGTTTTGCCTTCAGCACGCAAGACCGGCAGTTCATCCCGTGATCTGGTGAGCTCCTTCTTGAGCAGGAGAAGTTTCTCATGGAGGCGAACGATCTCCAGCGTAAGTGTTCCATTCTCGGATATTTTTTCATTGAGTGAGGTGAGTGTCGCGAGGATTTTTGCGACCTCTCGGATGCAGTCATATCGTTTTGTTCCGTGACCGATCGGGAAGACCTTAGGTCTGGAGATCGTGTCGGCATACTCCCCTGCGGGATGGCCAATATAAGATATCGCCGTGGTTTCGACGACCGCCTGACCGCATCCGGCAAAATCATACCCCGCAGGAGCGGGCAGTCCTGCGGTCAAATGATTTTCCTTGCCAAACTGAAGAATGGATACCGCATACCCCTCGTGGGAGAGGAGACCCGCAAGAAGCAGAGATTTGTCGCTGCATATCCCGGTGCCGTCAACGATCGTTTCGACCGGGAAACGGGGGGCTATTTCTATTGAGGAGAGTTTGTCTGTGTCATACGGGAGCGACTGGACGTAGGCGGTCAAAAGTTCCAGATACTCATCACCGTTCAGGTTTCGCTCATTTCTGATCCTGCGAAACTGTGATAAAAGCGTCTGATAAACACGCGTCTGGAATGGATCGAGAGCGAAGGCTTTGTAGTAGCCGTCAAGCCAGGCATCCTGGATCCCGGCAGGAACACGGGCGGATTTGCCCGAGAGCTTCGCGCCTTCATACAGAGATAGCGGGACTTCGATGGTGAACGAGTAGTTCAGATGACGATACGGAAACGCGATTTTTGCGGAAATCATTTCAGACTTTTTTGTCGGAACGATCGAGGGGTAGGTCACATATTTTTCCAGACCGCGTTTTGCCATGCTGAGTAATTTATTAGGAGTAGTATGAGAAAAAACCGGAGATTGTGATCCCAGAAAGAAACAGTTTCAGAGAGAAGAAAAGTGATAGGACATCAGGACCACGCATCATCACAACCTTGCGGTTCAGCGGGGGTAACTTTCATCATCTGTCCGATTAACTATTATATCACTCATCAATATCATTAATTCTTTGCAAAACATACTAGAACACAACATACTGCTTATGGTGGACAAGAGGACAGTAACAATTGGAGTGACCATCAATCTGGGCAATTACGAGAGCCTGAGGGTTGAAGTCTCCGATATAGCCGAAGATGAGATCGCTTTCAGAGACCTCGCGGATTTTCTCGGGAAGGCTCTGGACGAATTCGGCACGCAGGACGCCGCAACGAGAGCGGCGGTCGAAAGATATAAAGAGCGGGTGCTGGAACGATACGCGCAGGAAAAGGAGGAAGAAGCAGGATACTTCCCGATGGAAGAGATCCCCCTGACGCACCCGGTCGAGGAATATGAAGCGGAAGAGGAGATCCCCATGCAGGTTTTGGAAGACACGCGAGTCTCTCTGCCGGCTGAAATTGAGCCAGAAACACCAGCAGTCATGCCTGAACCGACACCTGCTGCCTCACCAGTCCCGGAGGGCGAGTTTGTCTGCGAAAAATGCGGCGTTCCGATATCCAAAGTGCAAAGAGACGTATCAAATCTTTTTATGGGAAAAACGCTCTGCAAGAAATGCATGAAATGAGGAGAAAATGAAAAAGAATCTGCTGATGTGGGACCAGACTCTTTTCAGAGACATAGAAGTCTTTGATATCTCTTTTGTTCCTGAGCAGTTCGATTATCGTGACGAACAGATAGAACGGCTTGCTTTTGCCGTTAAACCCGCATTAATGGGCGGAAACATCCTCAATACCATCTGCAGGGGCGTTCCCGGGACCGGGAAAACGACCTCGGTGAAGAAATTCTTCGAAGAGATCGAAGGAGCAACAACAAAGATCGTGCCGATCCACATCAACTGTCAGATCGACAGTACTGAATATGCAATTTTTTCCAGGATCTACACAAAACTGACGAAAAACAGTCAGCCGTCATCAGGCACTGCGTTCAAAGTACTCATCGACATGATCGCAAAATACATTGAGAAGGAGGGAGTTATTCCTCTTATCTGTCTGGATGATGCGAATTATCTGATTTATAATAAAGAGTTCAATAATGTCCTTTACGCAGCCCTGCGAATCCACGAAGTCTATGAAAAAGTCAGGATAGGGATCATTGTCGTCATCAGTGATCAGGATATCCGTCTCGAGGAGGTACTCGATGCACGTGTCTCCTCGGTTTTCAGATATGAAACGATCAACTTTGAGCCGTACAGTGCCGCAGAAATTGCCGGGATTCTATCTCAGAGACTGGCACAGGGTCTGTATCCGAACGTATTATCCTCCGAACAACTGGATTATATCGTGGACCGGACGATGCGGTGCGGAGACATTCGAATCGGTCTTGATCTGATCAAACGTGCCGTGATGTATGCCGAGACGGATGCACGACGGGAGGTCATGCAGACAGATTTGGAAAAAGCCTTCTCCGCCTCGCAGGATCTGCATCTTGCCGGAACGATCAGGTCTCTTTCCCCCGACGAGCTGAGTGTCCTTAGACAGTTGGTGAAAATGACTACCGATGACACGCTGATGACGACAGGGGATGTCAGAAGAGCGATGCCGAAGGAGGCTCCGAAAATCACCCGGTTCAATGAGATCATGGAGAAGTTCGACCATCTCCGGCTGATCACGATGGGATATGCAAACAAGGGAGAAGGAAGAAAACGCTATGTGAACCTCAGATATGATAAAGAGCGGGTGAACAAGCTTCTCCAAAAGAAGAGCTGATAAAAATCCCGACTCATAACTCTTATCTATTTGACGGTCCCATATCTGAATAATATTCCTTAGGGTGATTTATTTTGGTAAGTGTAAACGAACTTGGACTTGATCTCTTCGAAGAACTCGTAGAGAACGCAGATCTGTTTAATGTTGCATACCACGAACTCGACAACGGTTCCCGTGTAGTCGATTGTGGTGTGAGTGTTGCGGGCGGCTATGGAGCCGGAGACTACTTTACCCGTATCTGTATGGGCGGTCTTGGCGATATCGCATTCCGTCAGGGTATGGTCGGCCAGTTCCCGATGACCTTCATCGATGTGAACACCGATTTCCCGGCGATCTCCTGCCTCGGCTCACAGAAAGCCGGCTGGACAATCAAGCAGGACAACTTCTTCGCAATGGGATCAGGACCCGCACGTGCCCTGTCCCTTCAGCCGAAACACACCTATGAGGTCATCGGCTACGAGGATGAGTCGGATGCAGCAGTTATCTGTCTTGAATCTGACCGCCTTCCAAGCGGAGCAGTCATGGAAATGATCGCAGAGAAGTGTAAGGTCGATGTCGCAAATGTCTGCGCTCTTGTCGCCCCGACTTCCTCTATGGTCGGTTCGATCCAGGTCGCAGGACGCTGTGTTGAGACCGCAATCTACAAGCTGAACGAACTCGGCTTTGACACGACGAAAATCATCGCAGCAGCAGGTACTGCCCCGATCCCGCCGGTACGCGGTGCAAAACTCGCGATGGGCGTTACAAACGATGCAACGATCTACCACGGACAGATCAACCTGACGATGAACGCACCGGAGATCGTGGACTTCCTTGAGAAGATCCCGAGCTGCTCGTCCAACGGATACGGTAAACCGTTCAATGATATCTTCAAAGAAGCAGGATATGACTTTTACAAGATCGACAAGAGTCTGTTCTCTCCGGCAGAAGTTATCATCAACGAAGTCTCCACGGGCAAAGTGTATCAGGTCGGAAAGATCGATACCGCTGTGACCCTGAAGTCATTCGGTCTTGCATAAGACTGGGATCAGAACAGGGATTTTTCCCACTCTTTTTCCGCAGGATTAATAACTCCGTAAATAGTATTTAGTAAGGTAATTTGGACTCGTGGTCTAGGTGGTTATGACGCCAGCCTTACATGCTGGAGGTCAGGGGTTCGAATCCCTTCGGGTCCACTGTTTTTGATTTTGTTTTTTGGGGATATGTTTCAGTGTGCGTTTCCATCACACAAAATTATCTTAACTCAACGAAATACGCGAAAAGGCGATGATTTTTCCAATCGAATACATCAAGTGCATGGGAAAAATAGCTGAACATATCAGAAAAGAAGCGTCTCAACCAAAACATACGTAATTATAATCTTGAATAGAGCAATAGATATAGTAAATATCACAGACCCTGTTAATCATATGTAATTTACCTCTTCTTTAGGAAGAGAAAATAGTCAGGATATTTTTCTCAGAACCACCTCACCATGAAACTCATAACTGTAGCCGGCCCGCCCTCATCGGGAAAAACGTCGGTGATTCTCAAAACCATAGCCCATCTAAAGGTACCGGAAAACAGTGTTGGTGTTGTCAAATTCGACTCACTCACCTCGTTCGATCATCTTCGTTACGACGAACAGGGCATCCCAAATCAGACAGGATTCGCCGGAAAAATCTGCCCGGATCATTTCTTTGTGAGTAATATTGAAGACGCTGTGCAATGGGGACGGAGAAAAGGACTTTCTATACTCGTCACAGAAAGTGCAGGACTTTGCAACCGCTGCTCACCCCACATCAACGGCATTCTCTCCGTATGTGTCATCGACAATCTTTCGGGTGTCAACACGCCGAGAAAAATTGGTCCAATGCTCAAATACGCTGACATCATCGTCGTAACCAAAGGTGACATTGTCTCCCAGGCAGAACGCGAAGTGTTTGCCTTCAATATAAAAGAAGTCAATGCAAATGCTCAGATACTTTTTATCAACGGCATTACCGGACAGGGAGCATTTCTCCTCGCGAAATACTGGCAGGATACTCTGGATATCGACACTCTCAAAGATCGTAAACTTAGATTTACCATGCCGGCTGCAATCTGCTCATATTGCACGGGTGAGACAATGATCGGTGATACTTATCAGATGGGGATGCTGAAACGCATGGAGTTTGATAACGAATGAATACCGACGCATACTTTACGGAAGTCTCCACAACAAAGATCTGTGAACTGCTGAAACGCTACCCTCTTGCATCCGATTATCTGGCAAACATTCGTCTCGGCAAAATCAATCACGATCTGACACTCCCGGAAGCACTTCTTGATGTGGATGAAGATATTCTCGAAGAATTCGGTCTCACGCGTGACAGTGTGGTTCTGCATTTTTGTTCGTTTCTCTTAGCATTCTCCCAAAATACAGAACTGAACGGAGGTATTTCTTCGATAACCATTCTTGGCGGACAGGATAAATCAGGTAAACCTGAGCAAATCGAAATAACCGTTGTGCCCGGAGAGATCGTGAGTATTGTTGGTCCGACCGGATCGGGAAAAAGCCGCCTTCTGGAAGACATCGAATGTCTGGCCCAAAGGGATACGCCAACAGGCAGACAGGTCCTCCTGAACGGGGCTGCCCCGGATGATGAACGACGATTTGCGACAGGTGGAAAACTCGTTGCACAGCTGTCACAAAACATGAATTTCGTCATGGATCTAACGGTGCGTGAATTTCTGGAGATGCATGCAAAAAGCCGGATGACGACGGACCCGGCAGAGACGGCAGAACGATGTTTTGTCTGTGCGAACACTCTTGCCGGAGAAAAATTTACTCCGGAAACAAAAGTGACACAGCTTTCCGGAGGTCAGTCACGGGCATTGATGATAGCAGACACTGCCCTCATGAGTGCATCACCGATCATTCTCATCGATGAGATAGAAAATGCCGGTATCGACCGAAGAGAGGCGATAAAACTGCTTGCAAATCACGAAAAAATCATTCTGATGTCGACCCATGATCCGCTGCTCGCTCTTCGGGCGGATAAACGGATCGTGATCAAAAACGGCGGGATAGCAAAAATTCTCGTAACAACCGAAACAGAACGGCAAAGCCTCAACCATATCCAGCAGATGGATGAGATTTTGCAGAATCTGAGAAATCATCTAAGAAAGGGTGATACCATCACCATGGAAATGATACCAAAAATGGAGGACAATTATGTGGGAACTTTATGACGCTTTAATCGAACATATCCCTGACGATATTACTGCAAAAACTATTATCATCGGTAATGAGACAACAATTGTGGAATCCGATATTGGCGGAGTAGGATTCGCTCCATTCCGTGCCTACTTCCAGCGGGCACCGTCTTTAACTCAGAATAAACTAGGTATGCCGCTGAAAGAACTTGCCGAATGTGTAAAATCCTGGAACTTCCCCGAAGCTTCTGTCGGGAATGCCGCAATCAATGCATGGTATAATCACCCGGATACTGCCAAACGTGCAGGAATCGATGTCCCTGACCGAAAAACGATAAAGGACAGACTAAATGACCCGTTTATCAACTCGCAGAATCAGGTGAAGGGTAAGATGGTCTGCGTTGTAGGTCATTTCCCCTTTATAGAGAAACTGTTCGCACCGGTCTGTGACCTGCGCATCATTGAATGGGACCCAATAGAGGGAGACTATCCCTATACGGCATGCGAATATCTGCTGCCGGAATGTGATTATGCATATCTGACCTGCGCAGGACTTGGCGACAAAAGTCTGCCCCGTCTCCTGGAACTTTCCGAAAATGCAGAAAAAGTCGTTGTTGTGGGTCCGGCAACCCCGCTAGCAGCACCATTGTTTGATTTCGGGGTCGATGATCTCTCCGGTCTCGTAATAACAGACAATGCACTTGCACTGCGGATAGCATCCGGTGCAGAAAACCAGCGGATCTACAATGCAGGACAAAAGGTACATTTTTTGAAAAAGTAGAGAGTGCCTAAACGTAACATGAAAATGATTACTGATAACTAATTGTACATCAAATATGATATCCATGCATGAACAGAATATGGTCCATTTCGCACCGATTGGATGTGTCCATTCTCCTCACCAAGATCTTGCCGGGATGCCGATCCAGCCTCCTGCAGCCAAAGAATTTGCCGGAACAATAGAGATATTTCCTGAGTTTTCGGACGGGCTGAAAGATATAGAAGCTTTCACGAGACTAATGCTTATTTATCATCTGCATAAAAGTACCGGCTGCAATCTTACCGTGACACCGTTTCTCGACACACAAAGCCATGGTGTTTTTGCAACCCGAGTCCCGAAAAGACCGAATGCGATCGGTTTTTCCGTAGTTCGCCTGCTTGGGCGTGAGGGGAATATACTCCAAATCGGGGATGTCGACATCCTGGACGGCACGCCTCTTCTGGACATCAAACCCTATGTTCCATTATTCGACGCGTATCAGAATGAACGGTATGGATGGTTTGAAGGAAAGCTGACTGATATCGACGTTGCCCGCTCCGATGACCGGTTCAAAAAATAAAACAAGCATATTTTTTCCAGCATTCTTTTTTCATCATGCGAATAAAGCCATGTAAAGAAAGTTTTTTGCATTTATATTAATCATGTTAACTTAACATTTTAGAAATATATAATTAAATTATTTACATATGGTTGCCAATCTGTACATATGAAAAGATCAATTCTCTCTGTCTTAGCTGTATTTGCCATTCTTCTGGCAATCATCTGCTCTGCTGGTTGTATCGCGGAAGATCAGAAGTATGACGGCAAAAGTCTTCTTGTGTATTCCGGTGCAGGACTTAAAGGCCCCATGGCTGAAATCGGACAAGTATTCGGGGATAAATACAATGTGACCGTTGACCTCACCTATGGAGGTTCCGGCGTTTTGATTTCCCAGATGGCAACCACGAAGCTCGGCGATATTTTCATACCGGGTGGAGAACCTGATTATCAGAACGCTGTTGCGAAAGGTCTTGTGAGTGCAGAGTATCAGCCGGTAGCCTATCACGTGCCGGTTATTGCCGTTGCCAAAGGAAATCCGTATGGAATTACAACCGTTGAAGACCTTGCCAAACCCGGACTCCGTGTTGCTCTTGGAGATGTAAATGCTACTGCGATTGGAAAAGCCAGTGTCGTCATCTTTACTAAAGCCGGTGTTTTAGATGCCGTTGAAAAGAATGTCGTTCTTCGCGGGGCTACCATCAACGAAGTCGTAACGGCTCTTTCTACCGGAAATGCCGATGCAGCTGTTTTGACGCTTGACAGTGCCAATCAAGACCTTTTCACCACTATCGAAATCCCAGTAACGGAAAATTCCATCCTCGTTACGCCGATCGGCGTGACAACGTTCACCACTCAGCCGGAACTTGCCCAGGCATTCGCTGACTTTGTAGCATCCGACGAAGGAAAAGCGATCTTTGAAAAGTATGGATTCCCCGGATATCCGGATGCGAAATACACCTGAAGCATGTCGGAAACATTTACCCTTGAACAGATAGGGGTAATCCACTCCCCCTATACGGACCCCATGCAGACCCCTTTACAGAGTGTGTTCAGCAAAGGCAGGGGAACCATAGAGCTGTTCGCCGAATTTGCAGAAGGACTGGACCAGATTGGGTCATTTTCTCATCTGATCCTTATTACCCGTCTGCACAAAGCTCCATCAGAAATGCTTGTTGAAACACCCATGGTTGACGGCGGAATGCCGCACGGTATTTTTGCCACCAGACATATGTGCAGACCAAACCGTATCGGATTTTCGATCGTAAAACTCCTGTCGGTAGCAGATAACTCTCTCGTGATCGAAGGGGTAGATCTGCTTGACGGGACACCCGTTCTTGACATCAAACCCTATATCCCGGCGTTTGACGCTGTTTTGGATGCATCCTCCGGGTGGCTGAGCAGCCAGCATCTGGATAACATCCGGAAAAAAAGTCAGTCTCTTTGAATTATGGTACAGAGACGCTTACCCACCTTTTTTCAGGCCGTATGCATCGGGATCACACTCATCACAGTTATCATTCTGATAGCAGTTTTTTTAGGTCTTATCCTCTTCTCATCCCCGGAAGCACTGATCGCGAGTTTTCTCTCGGACGAAATATGGTATGCAATCAAGTTATCCATAATAACTGCGGTGATATCAACGCTCATTTGTTTGATTATTGCGGTACCGATTGCCTATTCCATGACACGATTCAGTTTTTTTGGGAAACAGTGGGTTAACGTTCTCCTGAATCTCCCTCTCTCCCTTCCACCGCTCGTAGCGGGTGTGGCATTGTTGATTTTTCTCTCTCCAGTCACATCACCGGTCGGTCAGTTTTTCACCGGCATGGGAATATATGTTGTTTACACTCCTGCGGCAATCATCATAGCCCAAGTCTTTGTGAATGCCCCATACATGGTCAGAATCGCCCGATCAACATTTGCTATGATAAGCCCGCGGTATGAACACGTGGCACGAACTCTCGGGTGCTCGGAGTTTGGAGCATTTCAAAAAATCACGCTTCCTATGGCAAAGAACGGACTGATCGGAGGAGTCATCATCACTTGGTCAAAAGCCATGGGTGAGTTTGGAGCTGTGTTGATGCTTGCCGGCGCGATTGCCATGAAAACAGAAACCTTGCCGATTGCCCTTTTCCTGAACATGTCCACCGGAGATTTGGATATGGCAATTGCGGCAGCACTTATTCTCCTGATAATTTCAGGAACTGCTCTCATTCTGTTTGAATATTTCGGGAAAGATGTTGGTGATGTATATGCTTGAAATAGATGCACTTTCCATTCAGCTCGGTGAATTTTCCTTTACTGATCTAAATCTGAATGTGAAGGAGGGGGAATACTGTATCATCCTTGGTCCTACAGGTGCGGGCAAAACGATCCTGCTCGAAACGATCGCAGGTATCCATTATCCAAAAAGCGGCAGGATACTTTTGAACGGAAAGGACATTACGAATACTCCGCCGGAATCACGCGGAATCGGGATGGTCTATCAGGATTACATGCTCTTCCCCCATATGACCGTGGCAGAAAACATCGGATTTGGTCTTAAGGAACGAGGGGTGCCCAAGCCGGAACGGGATGCTGCAGTACAAAAAATCGCTGCTACGTTTGGGATCTCCCACCTTCTCGAGCGTCATCCAAAGACCCTTTCGGGGGGTGAACAGCAGAGAACCGCGATCGCCCGGTCACTTCTCCTGCGTCCCTCGGTTCTTCTTTTGGATGAACCTCTTTCCGCTCTGGATACGATCACACGTGAGCGTCTCCGAGATGAACTCAAGGCGATCCACAAAGAAACAGGAATGACGATCCTACATATCACGCATCATTTTGAAGATATTTATGCCCTTGCCGATCGTGTGGTTGTGATGCGGGACGGGGGAATCGTTCAGGAGGGGACGCCGGATATGATCATGCGTCATCCGGTCTCAAATTTTATAGCAAACTTCACCGGCATGGATAATATTTTCACCGGGAATGCAGTAATAACTCAGGCAGGAATCGTTGAAATCCACATGGGTACGATGATTGTTCGTGCAGTAACAGAGTTGACCGGTCGGGTACATGCAGGAATCAGATCAGAGGATATGATCATATCCTCTGAACCGTTTACTTCATCAGCACAAAACTCATTTACCGGGATTGTTACCCAGATCATCGACATTGGTGCATATTCGAAGATTGTTGTGGATACAGGTCTTATTCTGACAGCAGTTCTCACCCGTCAAAGCATTCAGCGTCTTGGGATAACGGTGGGAACTTCCGTGTGGATCACGTTCAAGGCAACTTCCGTTCACGTGTTCAGGGAATGATCACTGATAAAGCAAAAAACAAAAACGCTACGAGTTAATTATAACGGAAAAAAGTGAATGGTTGTCAGCAAAAGAAGCTGGCTTCATTCGGTATTAGTCAACGGCTACCAGTACTTCGCTTGACTTGATGACCGCGTAAACGTCTTTACCCACGGCAAGGCCCAGGGATTCAGCGGATGTTTTTGTAATAACGGATACGATCTGCTGACCTTTGCCAATATCAATGACGATTTCGCTACTAACCATCCCGTGAGTTACTTTGACTACTTTACCTTTGATCTGGTTTCTTGCGCTAAGTTTCATACGTATCATATGTTACATGACCATACTGGATGATATAGATATTGATAGAGGCATTTAATTAACATAATTAATATAACACTGAAATATCCACATAAAAATTGACATTATGATCACTAATACCTGTCATATACATTCTTAATTTTTTCGACAAAAACCGGAAAGTGGGGACATACTGTAACTCGAAAAAACATAGTATCTCATAGGTCCCGATGTATTTTCCAGTCTGTCCTGAGTTTTTCATCACCACATATGAGTCATTACATACACATTCATCATAATTTGTTGACACATAATCATAATTATTAGACATTTAAGATTAAATATACTAAATTTGAAAAAAAAATATCGTCATTAATAATGTATTTATCCTTGTGAGTGAGAATATGCAACATAATGAATTGTCATACGATGTATAATCGTACCGTTGAAAATTATTGACATATCTAGGGAAGTTCAGATGGGAATGAGCACGATATATCCAAAATATTCTTGGAGAAGAGAAGGAGATACGGTAATTATGGAGCAGCGTCTGCTCAAAACAATAACTCACCTTCACTTATTTACCACCCGGTGTGCAGGCTGCGGCGTCTGCGTAGATGCCTGTCCAAAGGAAGCAATTCACCTTGGCATGGTCGGCGCATCTATCCGCGGTTTAACTGAAGACCCTCCCATATACATCGACCCGGCAAAATGTTCCTATTGTGGTGTCTGTGTGATTCTCTGTCCGTATTACGCACTTCGCCTGGAAATAGACGATAAACCAAGGCTTCCCATTTTGGAACATGGAGGATTCCCAACCTATGATGCTATTGCGGAAATTGATCTGGAAAAATGTGTCCGTTGTACAATCTGCTATGAAGTATGTCCAAACAACGCAATCATTAATGATATCCCTGTTTTTGAGGGGAAAGGGGAGGGAGGCGTCCCGCGCCAGAATGCACTCAACGCAAAGACGACGTTCGTTGTGGAAAAGGATAAATGTTCTATATGCGGGATATGTTCCTCCTTATGTCCGGCAATAACACAGAAACGTGTTCCGTTTAGTGCAGAAAATATTGGTTTTCAAGGAGAAATCCTCTGGAATGAAGAACTCTGTGATGCCTGCCAAATATGTGTCGAGGCCTGTCCCTACAATGCAATCACCGTCGAGCGGAAAATTAACGCCAAAACAAAACTTCCGGGAAAAGTCTCGATTAACAAAGCCAAATGTATGTTCTGCAACTGGTGTGAACAATCCTGCCCTACGAAGGCCATTCATATTGATATGGCCTTTGTAGGCGCAATCCGTGTTAATACCTGGACGTGCCCAGGCGGTTGTTCCACTTGTATTGATATCTGCCCATGCCGGGCATTGTTCCTGCCAATCCCGGTACCGGTGAGCGAGATGAATAATGATAGTATCAGACCAAATATTGCAATAAATTATAAACTTTGTAATGTCTGCGGCGCATGCGTGAATGCATGCCCGTCCGAAGATGCGATCAATATGAGAAGAACCGGCATCCACGTTATCGGAGAAGAAACCGATTTGTACAAAAAGATCCTGGCGAAACTGTGTGTTCCCCGGACATCCAAAGTGGTGGAATCCAAATTCGGGACAAGCGAAACGAAAGTACTGCCGCCGCTAAAAAAGAAGAAGTGAACTAACAGATAGCAGGATGATGAACTCATCCCCATTCACGTTCCTGTTGATTTGAAACTCTTCAATGCATCTGCAGAAGAGCATGATAAGATACCCCGGAAAAATCGATTTTAACCCTGTTTTGAGAATCATTATTGATGGTAAATCATGAGAATCAAGATTTTCTGTCGTATTTTCGCTGAGAAATAAATTGAACGGCAAATATAATTCAAATTGCAGCAAGTGTAAAATATATATTACATAATGTAATACATACTAGTCAATTAAATTTGGAGCGATGCTATCCTCTGGTGAAAACTGATGAAAAATAAATTACGAAAATCTCTGATGATGATTGGAGGTACAGCATTTCTTGCAGCTCCCGCATGTGCTGCCGTATGTCCTCGGGGTCATTCAGAATGCCCGTATCCCGGCAAGTGTTTTCTCTACGTTGATGCTGATGGAAACTCTCTGTGCGACTACACTTCCACAGATTCGGGTTCTACAGTAAGTACGACAGATGCATCAGCAATATCTGAGAATTCTGTGCAGGTAGCATCTGGAAGTCAGACTGACAGTGTTGGCGATATCGTTTCGTCTGCTGTATCTACAGAAAGCATAACTACATCATCCGCAGACTCGGGACTCAGTCCGCTGGTATTTTCTGCGGCAGGACTCTTGATTGGCGGTGCACTCATTCTTTTCCTGTATTTTGCGATGAAATATCTCAGGAAAGAAAAACCGGAAGCATACGGGAAAATATTTTTCTATGCAGGTTTTGTCCCGGTCCTGCTTGGAATACTGATCATTCTCAATGATCCTGAGTCATTTGGATTTACAGGGACATTGGCTGATATAGCTGCATCTTATTCAGGCATCATGTATATGTTTGGAGGCACCCTTCTGATGGCTGCCCTCTGGATGAGAAAAATCCTTTCAAAAGCGGCTTTGATCTCTGTACTTCTCCTTACATCAGCGGCAGGATTTTTGCTTGTCGTGCCAATAACACCGGACGGTTTTTACGTAACCGTATCATCAATTTCTACCCTTTCATTTGCTGGTCTTGGTTTTGCGGGATTGTTGGCGCTTATCATTATCTCAGTTATCTTCGGCCGTGTGTTCTGTGCTCACATGTGTCCTGCGGGGGCACTGCAGGAACTGCTCTCCCGTATACCCGTGAAAAAACTGCAGATCAACAACAGGAAGATCCCAAACACAATACGTGCTCTCGTGTTTGTAGCCCTTTTGACAGGTGCGGTATTTTCCTATAATATCTTTGAATATGTCGGCATTTCGTCGTTCTTTGCCCTCATGTTTACAACGGCAGCGTTCGTGTTTGCTATGATCCTTCTTGTATCGGTCTTCGTCTACAGACCATTCTGTACGTTCTTATGTCCGTACGGATTTGTTCTTTCATTGTTTGCACGTTTCGGACGTTTCGGCCTGAAAAGGACGAACACATGCATCAACTGCAGAAAGTGCGAGAGGATCTGCCCGACAAAAGAAGCAGGAAGGAAGGACACAAAGGCTGAGTGCTATCTCTGCGGAAGATGTATCGAAGTCTGCCCGGTTGAATCAGCTATCGTATACGGAAAAAGGACGCATAAGCGGGAAAAATAGTAGTAATCTAAAAAAAGAAGGGGATTCAAATCTGGATTACCTTCTCAGAATATCCTTCGCGATCCAGTCGCCGATATCCGACGTATGCATTGATCCGCCCATATCCTTGGTGACCGCCTTTGCAAGGATCGAATGTTCAATCGAGCTGACAACAGCTGATGCCGCCGCGTGCTCACCGAGCGAATCCAGCAGAAGTGAGCCCGACCAGATCGTTGCAAGCGGATTTGCTACATTCTTTCCTTTATACTTCGGCGCAGATCCATGGATCGGCTCGAACATCGACGTCCCCTTCGGGTTGATGTTTCCTCCCGGTGCAAGACCCAGACCTCCCTGGATCATCGCCCCAAGATCCGTGATGATGTCCCCGAACATATTCGGCGTGACGACCACATCGAACCATTCCGGATTCTTCACAAACCACATCGTGATCGCATCAACGAAGTTATATTCGGTTGTCACGTTCGGGTAGCCCTTCTTCGTCTCCTCGAACACTTCACGCCAGAGTCCGTACACATCCGTCAAAACATTCGCCTTATCGACAGACGTCAGTTTCTTTTCCCGGGTTTCCGCAAGATCGAATGAATACTCCATCACGCGCTTCGAACCCTCGCGGCTCACGACGCCGATCTGGTACGCAAGTTCATCAGAATCGGTTTCCACATCGATCCCGAACTTGACCGAGTAAAGATCGCGGATCACCTCTAAATGATCCCGCTGTTTCCCCGCCTTAGCGCGTGAACCGATACCCACATAGAAGTCCTCGGTGTTTTCCCGCACGACCACGAAGTCGATATCCTCGGGCTTCTTATTCGCGAGAGGGGTCTCGACTCCCTGCAGCAGTTTGATCGGACGGAGATTTACATACTGATCGAAGTAGAATCTGATAGCGAGCAAGACCCCTTTCTCCAGGATTCCCGGTTTGACCCGGTCATCACCGATAGCGCCGAAGTAGATCGCCGGGAATTTTCCCAGTTCTTTCAGTTCATCCTCAGAGATCAGTTCCCCGGTCTGCAGATACTTCTCTGCTCCGGTATCGAAATCGGTCCAGTTGATATCGAACCCGAACTTCTCTCCGGCAGCGTCCAATACTTTTCTTCCTTCGGCAATGATCTCAGGACCAATGCCGTCGCCCGGCATACATGCCGCATTATATTTTGTCATTTATTTCCTCGCATTTTTGCGTATTCAACAAGGCCGCCAGCCTCAACTATTCTCATCATAAACACCGGGATCGGTTCAAGCGGATACTGCTTTTTGTTTACTTCGATGTATGCCTCCTTGAGGTTCACGAAAACCTCTGCTCCGTCGGCAATCTTGTCCGTATCCGGACAAACGAGCGGCAATACTCCGGTATTTATCGCATTCCGGTAAAAGATCCTGGCAAACGATTTTGCAACCACAAAACCGATACCTGCTCCTTTCAATGCAAGGGGTGCATGCTCACGCGATGAACCGCAGCCGAAATTCCTGCCGGCAACTATCACATCTCCGTCTTTTGCCTCTGCAGCAAATTCTTTCCGGGTGCCTTCGAAAGCATGCGATGCAAGCTCTTTTGGATCATAGATCGTCAGGAATCGACCCGGAATTATTGCATCGGTATCGATGTCGTCCCCGAACTTCCATGCTCTTCCCATGATTCAGACCCTCCTTGGGTCGGTGATCACGCCGGTAACCGCGCTCGCTGCAGCGGTCGCAGGAGAAGAGAGATACACGAAACTCTCGGTACTTCCCTGTCTTCCCCGGAAGTTACGGTTCGATGTCGAGAGGGAAACCTCTCCGGGAGCTAAGATCCCGAAAGCTCCGCCCATACACGGACCGCAGCACGGTGCTTCAACGAGTGCCCCTGCTTCGACGAACTTCTCGATAAGTCCTGCTTTGAGGACTTTCATGTACTCGGCTTTGGATGCCGGGACCATGATCACGCGAACATCTTCAGAGAAGACATTGTCGCCAAGAACCTCGGCCGCCTCAACAAAGTCTTCGTATCTGCCATTCGTGCATGATCCGATGAAGACCTGATCGATCGATTTACCGGCGACTTCGGTCACATCGACAACATTGTCGACATTATGCGGGACCGCGATCTTCGGATTGATCTTGGAAACATCATAATTTCGTTTTTCAAAGAAGACAGCATCCTCATCGCTTGCGAGGGAAAACGGCGTGCAGTCCGTTCTTCCCCGCAGATACTCCCAGGTTTTTTCATCCGGCGGGACGATGCCTGCCTTTGCTCCCATCTCGATGGCCATGTTTGCACAGGTCATTCTTCCGGGAATATCCATGTCGGAGAATGCGTTCCCGCAGAACTCAAGAGCCCGATAGGTCGCGCCGTCCGCACCGATATCGCCGGCGAGCGTCAGGATAAGATCCTTGGGACCTACCCGGTTCTGGAATTTCCCGTTTGCATTGATCTGGATAGTGTCGGGAACTCTGAAATAAAGTTCGCCGAATTTCAGAACATATGCCATATCAGTCGAGCCGATACCGGTGGAAAATGCACCAAGGGCACCATATGCACAGGTATGCGAGTCCGAGCCGACGACGATATCGCCGGGTTTTACGCGTCCCTTTTCGGGAACGACCTGATGACAGACTCCCTCTTTTATGTCATAGTTGTAGATACCCTGTTCGCGGGCAAACGTTCTCATCATCACATGATTTTCTGCTGCGCTGATAGAATCAGCAGGGATCTGATGGTCGAAGAGCATGATGACTTTTTTCGGATCAAAGACACTGCCTCCTCCCATCTCTTTCATCACATTGATCGCAAGAGGGCCTGTGATATCATGTATCATCGCACCGTCGACCGGTGCCATTACTACATCTCCTGCTCTGCACTCTTTTTTGCAGTGGGCGGAGAAGATTTTTTCTGTTATGGTCAATCCCATTTACATCACTTTCAGTTTTTTATTGTAGTTCATAGTCTTTTTACTGACGAAGAGCGGAGCCCGAGGATCCTCTCTGCAGAGCAACTCTGCCGGTTCGGACGAGTTCCAGAACACCGTAGGGACGCAAAAGGGACTCCATCGCAAAGATTTTTTCCGAGTCGCCGGTGATCTCAAGAACCAAGGTCTGAGCACCGACATCGATGATTTTCGCCCGGAAAATACCGGCGATCTGCATCACTTCGGAACGCTGAGATCCAGGTTCTGCATGAACTTTGATCATCGCGAGTTCGCGTTCGACATGCTCTTTTTCCGTGATATCCGTGATCTTTATGACATCGATCAGCTTATTGAGCTGTTTTTTTACCTGTTCAATGTGCATATCGTCACCGATAACCACGATCGTGATCCGGCTCATACCCGGCGTTTCACAGGTCCCGACAGCAAGACTTTCGATGTTGAATCCTCTTCGTGAGAAGAGACCGGCAACCCGTGCGAGGACACCCGCCTTGTTTTCAACAAGAACACTGATGATATGCTGTTTCATGTGTCGGACCCTCCGTTGTGATTATGTTTTCCGATCATTTCGCTGATAGCAGCACCTGCCGGAACCATGGGATAGACATTTTCTCCACGCTCGATTTGGAAATCCAAGAGATACGGACCGTCATAATCTAACGCGGTCCGGAGAGCCTCGTCGATCTGATCAACGGAATCAACTCTCATCCCCTGAATGCCGTAGGCTTTTGCGATCCCAACAAAATCAACGGACGGCAGTTCCGTGTAGGAATATCTTCTGTCGTAGAAGAGTTCCTGCCACTGTCTGACCATCCCGAGATACATGTTGTTCAGGATCACGATCTTCACCGGGACCTTGTACTGCGCGACGGTGGCAAGTTCCTGAATATTCATCTGGAAACTCCCATCACCGGCGATCACAACAACCGTCTCATCGGGCTTGGCAAACCAGGCCCCTATCGCAGCCGGAAATCCATATCCCATCGTTCCAAGACCCCCTGAGCTGATCCACTGGCGGGGCTTTTTAAAGCCGTAGTGCTGTGCGGTCCACATCTGGTTTTGACCGACTTCACTTACGATTATCCCCCCGCCGTCAAGGAGTTCAGAGAGCTTGCGGATGATGTTCTGCGGATGAACTTTCCCGTCATTTACCACCCGTAACGGATGATTTTTCCGCCATAACTTCACCTGTTCCAGCCATGGTTCAGAGATGCAGCCTTTCTTTTCCGCCAGACAGATCATATCGGCAAGGACGGATTTGGCATCGCCCACGATCGGCACGTCAGGATTGACATTTTTCCCGATCTCGGCGGGATCAATATCGATATGGATGATCTTTGCATGCGTTGCGAAATGACTCAGCTTTCCGGTTACACGATCATCGAACCGAGCACCTATCGCAATAAGCAGATCTGACTCGGATACGGCGTAATTTGCATATTCTGTCCCGTGCATCCCGAGCATTCCCAGATTTAACGGATGAACTGCCGGGATCGCACCAAGACCCATCAAGGTTGTCGTGACCGGGAGGCAGAAGAGTTCGGCCAATCGGACCATCTCTTCTGATGCACCTGCTGCAATTACTCCCCCACCCGCATAGATCACTGGTTTTTTCGCGTTGTATATCAGCTCAAGGGCCTTTTTGATCTGTTTGGAATGACCTTTTAATGTCGGCTTATATCCTCTGAGTTCAGGCTCGCCTGAGAGAACTTCTTCCGCTGCAACTTTTGCTGTCAGGACATCTTTGGGTAAATCGATGAGAACCGGGCCGTTACGTCCGGTTCCTGCGATGTAAAACGCGGCTTTCACCGTCATTTTGATATCACGCGCATCTTTTACCAGATAGTTGTGTTTGGTGATCGGCAGCGTTATTCCGGTGATGTCAGACTCCTGGAATGCATCATTTCCGAGCATTCCTGTCGGAACCTGACCGGTAAGTGCAACGATCGGAACCGAATCCATGTTAGCCGTAGCAATTCCAGAAATGAGATTGCAGGCTCCGGGACCGGATGTCGAAAGACAAACACCGACGCGTCCGCTCGCTCGTGCATATCCATCCGCTGCATGAACGGCTGCCTGCTCATGTCTTACAAGGATGTGTGTTAGCTCCGCATCATATAGCTCGTCATATATCGGGAGGACAGCCCCTCCCGGATATCCGAATATGATTTCAACACCCTCTTCTTTTAAGCTTTCAATCAGTATTGCTGCGCCTGTTTTCATTCTCATCTCTCAGTAATCTATTCATGCCTGCTATTACCGCCTCGACACTTGCCTCTACGATATCCGTTCTGGCACCCCGGGAGGTCAGAACCCTCCCATCCTTTCTCATTTTCACCGTTACATCGACCAGCGCATCTGTTCCACCGTTGATCGCATCCACATGAAACTCCTCAAGCGTGATGTCGCCGAACTGGGCGACCGACTGCTGAAGGACCTTGATGGTCGCATCGACCGGACCGGTCCCGGTAGCGGCTCCCGTAACCTTCACCCCGTTTACGAACATCGTTGCCGATGCCGTCGGAATCGCGTTACTCCCGCTTACGACCGTGAACTGTTTAAGGCTGATCACCGGTTTGCATTCAAGGAGCATCACCGAATCTGCGATCGCCATAACATCGGCATCGGTCACTTTCATGCCCATATCACCGACTTTCTTGACTCGCGCAACGATCTCGGCAAGATGTTTTTCTCCGGGTTCGTAACCAAGTTCCTTCAGGGCCGACTGAACCGACGCGGTTCCAGAATGTTTTCCAAGAACGATTCTTCGTTTTCTTCCTACCGTTTCAGGCGACATTGGTTCATATGTCGTCGGATCCCGCAGGAGTCCGTGTGCATGGATCCCGCTTTCATGGGTAAATGCCATTCCGCCGACGATCGGCTTATTGGCTGCGAGCGGTATCTTTGTCATCTGCGATACAAGGGTCGACAGTGCATAGATCTTGGTCGTATCGATCCCGGTATCATAACCGTATAGCTTTTCAAGCACCATCACAACCTCTTCGAAGGGCACGTTTCCTGCACGTTCGCCCATCCCGTTGATGGTCGTGTGGGCACAGGTAGCTCCCGATCTTAACGCCGAGATAGTATTCGAAAGAGCCAGTCCAAGGTCATTGTGACAATGGATGCTCAGGGGTGCGAAGCATAAAGGCGGGATAACCTCTGCGGTCCTTTCAGGCGTTAACAGCCCTACGGTATCACAGAAACAAAGCCTGTCAGCTCCGTGTGCTACTCCATCTCTAAAAAGTCGGGCCAGATATTCCTGATCTGCCCTCGAAGAATCTTCGCCCGAGAGTTCGACAGTAAGCCCTCTCTCTTTGGCATATGCAACGGTTTCCATTGCCATTGCATAGACTTCTTCGCGGGTTTTCCCGAGTTTTTTGGTTATATGAAGGTCAGAAACCGGAACTACAAGATGCACCGAATCCACACCGCATTTCACGGCAAGATCGATATCTTCGGTCTTTGCTCGCGCATATGTGCAGATCTCTGCGTTGAGTCCCGCGTCAGATATCAGCTTTATAGCCTCTCTTTCGCCTTCGGAAGCGATCGCGGATCCAGCCTCGATCACATTCACGCCGATTGCGGAAAGTTCTTCTGCGATTTTCAGTTTCTGTACGGGTGTCAGAGAGACGCCCGGCGTCTGTTCCCCGTCACGAAGTGTCGTGTCCAGGAAACGGATGTTTTTATAGCCAAATAAAACAATCACTCATGGGATTAAACTCCGGTTAGATAGTCTACATTCGATTGGTATATATAAGTTTTGGAGAATCACGAGAATCACGCGCTCCAAAAAATGATTTTTTAAAAATAGCGCATAATACCGGGCATGATGTCGGTTTTTGACGGATGAAGAGAAAGATTTATAATATTGTAATGCATTGATACTGGGTATGTCTCAGGAAGATGGGATCGGAGCAGTCACTGCGAAAGTGGCGGATTGCATTCTATTGCGATAAAAGTACAGTCAACACGAACAAAAGAGTGACTATTTTAGACACCACACTTCGTGATGGTGAACAGACTCCCGGCGTGTCATTCACACTGGAGCAAAAAATTGAAATCGCGCATCAGCTGTCCGATATCGGCGTTGATGTGATTGAAGCTGGCTTTCCGGCATCTTCGGATGTCGAATTTGAAACGGTCAAGAGGATCTGTGCTGAAGAGGGTATCCGCCCCCTGATATGCGGACTCGCACGCTCAGTAAAAGCGGATGTGGATCGTTGTATCGAGGCCGGCGTTGATATGGTCCATGTGTTTATTCCCGCATCTGAGATCCAGAGAACCTATACCATCAAAAAAAGTCATGCAGAAGTCCTGGCAATTACCCGGGAGATCATTACGTATGCACGTTCAAAGTGCGATCATGTGATGTTCTCACCGATGGATGCGACCAGAACAAAACCGTCAGAGCTGGTCGAAGTCTGTAAAGCAGCAGATGAAGCCGGCGTGACGATAATCAACATTCCCGACACCGTCGGCGTAAGCACTCCGTCGATGATGAAACCCCTCGTCGCGATGATCCGCGAAAACGTCAAATGCAAAATCGACGTGCATTGCCACAACGATTTCGGTCTGGCGACCGCAAACACCATTGCAGCAGTTGAAGGCGGAGCTGATCAGATCCAGGTCACCGTCAACGGTATCGGCGAGCGGGCAGGAAATGCGGATCTGGCCCAGACGGTCATGATCCTGAAATCGATCTATGGAATGGAAACCAACATTCAGACAGAAAAACTGGTCGAAACATCAAGACTGGTTTCCAGATTATCACAGATCGCCGTCCTCCCAATCCAACCGGTAGTGGGCGACAATGCATTCTCGCACGAAAGCGGGATCCACTCCCACGGCGTAATGGCAAACCCGGGAACATTTGAACCCGGGATCATGACGCCCGAAATGGTGGGTCACCGAAGACGCTTAAAGCTTGGAAAGCATGTTGGAAAACATGCCGTTCGGCAGATGCTGGAGGACGTAAACGTAAATCCGTCCGACCCGGAACTGGACATGATCGTCGCAAAGGTCAAGGAGATCTCCGGACGCGGACGAAAAGTAACCGAGTTCGACCTTTTCGAGATCGCAAAAAGCATCACCGGCAGTCATGATGACAAAAAAATGATCGAGCTGGATGATATTTCGGTATTTACCGGAAGCCATACGATCCCGACGGCAAGCGTACGGGTCGTGGTCCACGGGGAAAACAAAACCTGTTCCAGAACAGGAGATGGTCCTGTGGATGCAGCAATGAAGGCGCTTTTAGCGATCGCGCCGGGAAAAGTTCAGTTAAAGAGCTTTAAAATCGAGGCGATATCAGGCGGGAGCGATGCGCTCGGCTGTGTCACCATCGAAGTTGAAGACGAGAAAGGCAGGATCTTTGATGCAGCTGCTTCAAACAGTGACATCGTGATCGCATCCGCTGAAGCGATGGTGAATGCCCTCAATGTCGTTTACCGTTCAGGCGGATTCGACAGATAAACTATTTAATCATAAGAAGGTTAAATTACACAGTATTTACCAAAAAAGGAAGGAAAAAAAGATGATGGAAAAATATCATGAAACGGATGCGGACCTGAAAAATCTCTCAGGAAAAAAAATCGCAGTTATCGGCTATGGATCACAGGGAAGAGGCCAGTCACTGAATCTGAAAGACAGCGGCCTTGATGTGATCATCGGGATCAGAGCAGGAAAGAGCAGAGATCTCGCAAAGAAAGACGGATTTGCAGCCTACGACGTCGCTGAAGCTGCAAAGAAAGCAGATGTCATCATGATCCTCGTCCCCGACGAGACCCAGGCAGCAGTCTACAAAGCCGAGATCATGCCTTACCTGACAGAGAACAAGTGTCTCATGTTCTCCCACGGATTCAACATCCACTTCGGTCAGATCGTTCCCCCGGCAAACGTTGATGTGATCATGGTCGCACCCAAAGGTCCGGGCCACATGGTCAGAAGAACCTACGAAGAAGGAAAAGGTGTCCCCGCACTCATTGCGATCGAGCAGGACCACACCGGAAACGCAAAGAAATTCGCTCTTGCTTATGCAAAAGGAATCGGCGCGACCCGAGCCGTCGTTCTTGAAACGACCTTCAGAGAAGAGACCGAAACCGATCTGTTCGGCGAACAGGCTGTTCTCTGTGGAGGAGTCACCTCTCTCATCAAAGCAGGATTCGACACCCTCGTCGATGCAGGATATGCGCCCGAGATGGCATACCTGGAAGTTCTGCACGAGATGAAGCTCATCGTCGACCTGATCTACGAAGGCGGATTCACCAAAATGCGTGAAGCGATCTCCAACACCGCACAGTACGGTGACATCACCCGTGGCCCCCGTGTCATCGGTGAAGAATCCTACGAAGCAATGCGCGAGATCCTCTACGAGATCCAGTCCGGCGAATTTGCCAAAGAATGGATCCTTGAAAACATGGTCAACAGACCGGTCTTCAATGCACTTACCCGTGCTGACGAAGAGCATCTGATTGAGGAAGTCGGATCAGAACTCCGTGCAATGATGCCCCAGTTCAAAAAGAACTAAATTTCCCCTCCACTTTTTTTACGATTTTTATCGAACTGCTCTGCAGAATAAACATCCAGAGCACATGGTTTTATTACCGATCACGTGAAATGGTACTGGTATGTGTGACGGATGTCTGCCAGCAGAGCGAGGAATCGCAGCTAGCAGAAGCTCTGTACTGAGCACATCGCACAATTCACCTTTTGAAGATGTTCTGTCTGTGATCGCAGACACCCTAGCATCGGTATACTTCAGCGTAGCTGGCATTTTTAGCATTAGCTATGTATTCTGGTTTAGACAGTAGTCAAACTGCACCAGAATAGATTTCCATAAAATAACTCAAGCCTTTTATCGGGAACTCCTCTGGTGCAGTGGATACCAGATTTTTACAAAATTACCTGAATATTAAAAACACCGGAGAAAAAAATGAGAGGAAAAGAAATCAGACTCGAAAGAATCATGAAAAGAGATACAGGAACGACCGTCATTGTCCCGATGGATCACGGCGTGTCCAGCGGACCCATTCCCGGACTGATCGATCTGGAAAGATCGGTCGATCTGGTCGCAAAAGGCGGAGCCAACGCAGTAATCGGTCATATGGGCCTCGCCCTACACGGTCACCGAAAAGGCGGTCCTGACATCGGATTGATCCTGCATCTATCCGCAAGCACGGATCTGGGACCCGATCCGAACAACAAAGTCCTGGTCAACAGCGTGCAGAATGCGCTCAAAATGGGAGCAGACGGCGTTTCCATGCACGTAAATATCGGAGCCGAGTATGAAGCAAACATGCTTAGCGACCTTGGACGGGTCGCGATCGAGTGCATCGAATGGGGAATGCCGCTTCTCGCGATGATGTACCCCCGGGGAAAAGACATCACCTCCGAGAACATGCATGAAGCCGTCAAACTCGCGGCCCGTGTCGGCTCCGAACTTGGGGCTGACATCATCAAAACGGTTTACACCGGAGACCCGGATTCATTCAGAGAAGTGACCGAAGGATGTCATGTACCGGTAGTAATTGCCGGAGGTTCCAAGATGAGTGACTTTGCCACGATGCAGCTGATCGAAGGGGCGATGGAAGGCGGCGCTGCCGGAGTATCCATCGGAAGAAACGCATTCCAGCACAAATACCCTGACAGATTCGTCAGAGCTGCAGCGATGATCGTCCATGAACGCAGAACTGCAGAAGAGGCGATCGAGATCCTCCTGACCGAGGATTGAAGAGGGTCTGAAACGAAACAGAGGATCATCAGGTCAGGCAGTATATGAAACGAACCGCAGGAGATGAAGGGGTGGATCCGGGAAAAGTCGTTGGGATAATCGGCGGATTCGGCGGCATGGGACGGTTGTTCTCGGCTGTCTTCGAGAGGGCGGGGTACAAAGTCCTCAGTTCCGGAAGAAAAACGCCCGTCTCAAATGCGGATATCGCCTCGACCTGCGGCATCGTGATCATCTCGGTTCCTATCCATGACACCATCCGGGTGATCGATGAGATCGCCCCTCTCATGAACGAAAAGCAGGTTTTCTGCGATCTTACCTCCATAAAAACCGCCCCGATCGACGCAATGCTGAGATCCAAAGCGCAGGTCATCGGACTCCACCCGATGTTCGGTCCTTCGGTCTCCACGATCTCCGGTCAGACGATCGCTGCATCGCCCGCCCGATGTGATGAAAAAACCCGGGAAATGCTCTATCAGATATTTAGAAACGAAGGAGCGAAGATTTGTCCGATGGAGCCGAAGGAGCATGACAAGATCATGAGCATCGTCCAGGGTCTTGTACACTTCACGACCCTTTCCGTCGCCGAGACGATAAAAAACACCGGCATCCCGCTGGAAGCAATTCTTCCGGTGATGAGTCCGGTGTACCGGATCGAACTCGGGCTGGTCGGAAGGATACTCGGGCAGGATCCTTCACTGTATGCAGACATCCTGCAGATGAATCCGGAAACGACCGGTATTATTGAAATGCTCTCAGATTCGGTCGCTTCCCTGAAAGAGATCGTCGTATCAAAGGATCCGGAGAAGTTCGCCGCATTCTTTACGGAGAACAGTGAGGCATTCAGATCCTATATCCCCCAGGCAACAGAAGAGACCGACCTTATGATAAAGACACTGGTGAAAATGAAATGACATTAGCAGTACTTGGCCCGAAAGGCACGTTCTCCTGCGAGCTTGCCGAAAAAATCAGGGAAGAGAACGAGGAGATCCTTCTGTTTTCAACGATACGGGATGTTTTCACGGCAGTTCTCGAAAAAAATATCCGGGGCATCGTTCCGGTTGAAAACAGCGAGGCGGGCGGCGTCGGGGAGACCTTGGATGGCCTATTACAGACGGAGTGCCGGATCACCGCTGAATACTATATGCCGATACGCCATTTCTTCGTTTCACGCTATAGTCCGGACGAGATATCGGTCATCTACACCCACCCCCAGTCGCATGAACAATGCAGCATCTATCTGAACTGTTTGAAAGATGCCGCCATTATCCACACGAGCAGCAATGCTCAGAGTGCGAAAGAGGCAGCAGTTGTCAGCAAATCGGCGGCCGTAACGACAAAAAGCGCAGCGAAATTGTATGATCTGCCGATACTGCAGGAAGATATCCAGAACTCAAAAAACAATACCACCCGGTTTCTTGAGATAACAGCCGGCGTTTCGCATCCGGATGATCCGGAAAAATGCAGTGTTGTTATCATCCCAAGAGAGAACCGGCCGGGTCTTTTATACGGGATCCTGGGGATCTTTGCGCGCCAGGGGATCAATCTGACACGTATCGAGTCGCGCCCATCGAAGGAAGGAATCGGCAGATATGTCTTTTTCATCGATTTTGAAACGAATCGGGGATGGCAGGAAACGATCGCGGAGTTGAAAGAGATCACCGGCGTGAAGGAGCTTGGGTGCTATAGAAGGAAGAACTACGCATAAACGGGCGTGCTCGGCACACGTTACGAACCAGATCCTGCATCGAAACCCGGCTCATAAACGTATCTGATATATTAGTGTGAAGTTGAGGAGGTGGCATTTTGCATCATGCTTCACTTGACACTATATTATATAATTCAAATAGGACTTACGCGGTGTTGGTGTGGCTCCAATTCGGGAAGGAGTTTGTTGGGTGTAGAAACCTGAGAAAAAACCAACCGCGAATCGGCGCGAATCCGCCCTTCGGGCGAGGCGAATCGGATTTGCTGACCCTCACTCTCGCTCGTTGGGTCTAGTCGCAAGGCAAAGCCTTGCTTGGCTGAGGTCGTCGACTTCGTCGCCAACCCGCTCGACCCAACGGCTCGTCCCTTCATCGGGACCGTTCGGGCAAATCCTGTCGGCGCCCCAGCGCCTCCCGTGGGGAGAAATTCATTGAGCAGTTCTTAATCTGAAAAATATCCATTTTACTGACAACCACGACATAAGATCAAGAGGCAAATCAATAATGGGAGCCGCTGGGGCGGCGACAGGATTTGCCCGAACGGTCCCGATGAAGGGATGAGCAAGACAGCGAAGCTGGATTGCGAAAGTGAGGGTCAGCAAATCCGATTCACTTCGCCCGAAGGGCGGATTCGCGCCGATTCGCGGTTGGTTCTTTCTCTTGTGTCAAAACGAATGCCGTACACGAAATCGAAGTACATCTCATAAGCACGTCAGTTTTTTTCATTTGAGATCACACCACGTAACTCCTATTCAAAAATGAAACTGCGGAGAGAATAGCGATTCCTTTTTTACCCAGTAGTGCGTAGTAAATAAAGCCTGTTCCCAAAACCTGTTTAGCGGCGGTAAGGGAACAGGCATCCGTTTCTTTAAGCAAGTTCTGTGCTGTTTTTCTTAGTAGTCACATCCAGATCACCTGATGGCTCATTACACAGATACATAACAGAGCATCCGTATTTCTCCCGACATCACGACAACGAACTTGCACTATTATAATAGTGCATTTGAGAGGTGTCGACATACATCATTTCGGCATTAGATGGTTTTATCTATCTCCTGGAAAATAGTATTACTTGTTGAGGTGTGTGGTGAATGAAGATGCCCGATACGATACCCGAAGAAATGTTTGCTCCCTGCGGCATGGACTGTATGGCCTGTTACCGGCATTGCGTATCAAAAAAAGCCTGTGAGGGATGTTTTGGGGAAACAAATCAAAAAACAGAGCACTGCCGCAAATGCACAATAAAAAACTGTGTCAGGGAAAAAGGAATACCATTCTGCTTTTCCTGCAAAAACTACCCCTGCAAAACAATAAAAACGCTCGAAAAAAGAACTTTGCATCGATATGGTCAGAGTCTCATAGAAAACAGTCTCCAGGTCAAAGAACTGGGACTTCCCGCATTTCTTGAGAGAGAACGGGACAAATGGACCTGTCAGAAATGTGACGGAATCATTTCACTGCATGACAATGAATGCAGCGAATGTCATACCTTTTTTGGAAGAAACAGGATCTCGATGTGAAAAATCAGACGTTTTCCTCGTCTGAATCTTCATCCTGATCTTCTTCAGAATCTTCGTCAGGATCTATCTGATCACCAAGACGTTCGAGGATCCACTGCTGATCGATCGCCGCGCACTCCGTGATCGGCACATCCCAGATCGGCTCTCCGGTGAGAACACATGTCTGATACAGAGCATACGGCATCTCCAGATTGCCGAGGTACTCCTCTTCTCGGAATGCTGCAAACACAAGCACCTCTTCGCCGTCGACGACCTCGCGCTTCGTGAACTTCAGCTCATCCGGGATCTTTTCCGGATCATCATCCTGCATCTTTGCAAGGGTCAGGACCTTAAATAGCTCGATCACCCGGTCGTCAAGTCCTGCTTCGAAGATGAAGATCTTCTCTTTCAGGGCATTCACATCCGCAACAAGCCGCAGCGGTCTTTCATGATAGATCACCTGATCGGCAATATCTCCCTCGATACCGACCTCGCGGTCCTCGCATTCGGGTTCGAGATAGAGCAGAAATCCGCCGTTCGTTTCCTTATCTTCATACACGAACGGATATCCCGCATATCCGGCGAACCCGCATTTATCGCAGGTAAACTCAAAAAGCTCCCCGGTGAGGACCTTTTCCCGCATCTCGGGATCGGTCGTCACGTTCACCGACGGGCAGATCGTGATCGTCTGTTCATTTTCGCAGACAGGGCAGATTATAACATCTTCATCAGTGATCATACGCGGATCCACTCTTTATCGACTACGGTATATCCTTCGACAGGGCGTTCCCAGATCACGTGCATAAGCATTTTGATCTTTTCATAGGTATCGAACGGGATCTTGATCGGATCAAGATACTCGGTCCCAAGACGCGGAACAAAGATCAGCGACCTGCCTTCACAGGCGAACCGGTCCTCGGCATAATACAGAGCTTCCGGCATGAGCTTCTCCTTTTTTGATTCCATTTCTTTGAGGATCGAATCCTTCACAAGCTCAATGATCCGGTCATCCAGTTTGTCACGGAAGATGAAGATCTTCTCGCGCAGATCGTCCTGGGTGTGGACAAGTCTCATCCGGATCTCGGGCACAAGATGCGCGGGCAGAACGTTCGGCAGGTTTGCCGTGCGGTCGGTTGAATCAGGCTGGAAGAAGAGCGAGAACTTTTCGTTCAGATCATGATAGAGAAGCGGGTATTCAACAGCCCCGGAAAATCCGCAGTTGTCGCAGACGAGCATCGTCAGCGATCCGTCGAGGAATTTCTCACGAAGGTCATGGTTCGATGCGTTGATACTCTGATGAAGAGTAAACTCCTGTTTTGACCCGCACTTCGGGCAGGTGATGACTTTTACTTGTGATTTCATTACTCTTTCCTCCCGCTTGGGCCGCGGTGATGGTGCGCGAATTCACCGGTTTTTATCAGGTCGCCGGTGAAAACCGGACCGTCTTTGCAAACTCTGAGTCCATGATCGTCCATACAGCAGGATCCGCAGACGCCGACCGCGCATTTCATGTACCGGTGCATGGAGAACTGACCGCGGTTTTCGATCCCTTTTGCAACCAGACGGTCGAGGATCCCTTTCATCATCATCTCTGGACCGCAGACACAGATCGTATCGTATGATTCAACATCGATCTGATCAAGAATGCCGGTCACAAATCCGTGGAATCCAAAGGTCCCGTCATCTGTGGCGATCTTGAGGTCGCTGACTTTTGCGAGTTCCTCGGCAAAGACGAGTTCTTCGCGGGTCCGTGCCCCGAGGATAAACGTGTCGACCTCTCCTGATGCAGCGAGGGTGAAGAGCGGGGTGACCCCGATCCCTCCGGCGATTGCAAGTACTTTTCCGCTCGGCCAAAATCCATTGCCGAACGGACCGCGGATACCGATTTTATCTCCGGCTTTCAGTGAGAAGAGCGCTTCTGTGGCATCTCCTACTTTCATGACGGTGATGGAGTTTGCCCCGGAAAATGCCATCGGGATCTCGTCGACTCCCGGGATCCAGACCATACAGAACTGACCGGGTCTGAATGCAAAGAGTTTGTCGAAGACGAACGTTTTCACGGTGGGCGTTTCATTGACGACTGTTGTGATCGTGACGACCTCGGGCATTTCAGACATGGGCACACCCCACGATCTCCTCTGCGGGTATCCCGTCTGGAGAGTAAAGATCAGCTGCTATTTCCGAAAATACATTGACTGAGTCATGGATGGCGCTGCCGATCTCGACGGCGGAGGCGCCCGCCATCATCATTTCGAGCACATTATCTGCAGTCGAGATACCGCCGCATCCGATGATGGGGATGTCGACCGCTTCATACAGGTCGTAGACGCTTCTGAGTGCGATCGGGAAGATCGCTTTGCCGGAGAGTCCGCCGAAGAAGTTTCCAAGGACCGGGCGGCGCATTTCGGTGGATATCCGCATGGCTTTTACGGTATTTATTGCGACTATCGCGTCGGCTCCGCCGTCTTCTGCGGCTTTGCCAATTATTTTGATATCGGTCACGTTGGGGGTGAGTTTGACCCAGACGGGTTTATTGTATGTTTTGACGATATCGGTGCATTCCCTGACGATGCGGGGGTTTACCCCGATGGATGCCCCGTATCCTTCGGCGTGCGGACAGGAGAGGTTCAGCTCGAATGCGGCGGCATCCGGAAACCAGGAAGCTACGGTGCCGAACTGTTCGGGGGTCCCGCCGAAGATGCTGACGACGACCGGCTCTCCCTTGAGGGGAGCGATCTCTTCGACGAAGTCTTTGGACGGGTTTGGCAGTCCCATGGCATTGATGAGTCCGCCGTCGACCGGGATGAGGGCGGGTCCGTGATGGCCGGGAATCGCTTCCGGGCCGATGGATTTTGTCACGACGCCTCCTGCACCGAGATCAAGCATTCGTTTTAATGATGCACCGGTGGTCCCGAGGATCCCTGCTGCAAGGAGCATATGATTTTTGAGAGGGACACCGGCGATCTCCTCTTCTGGAAGCTGTATCTGGATCATTGTATTTCTTGAAGGTACTATTCGCGGTTTTGGGTTATGTAACTCTCTATCTTCCTGCGGTTGATCTCCCCATATCCGGAAAAGACTATCAACCATTTTAACTCTACCGCACTAAATAAGTACATAGGTTTAGAGTTTACATGGCAACAGATCAGATACGCAAAGGAAGGCTGGACGGTGTACGACCCGAGGCGGTCGAACGCTATCTTTCTTCGATGGAAGCGGACAAACAGATCGCATCGAGTGATATCCGGGTGGACATCGCCCACATCCTGATGCTCAAAAAACAGAATTTGATCGATGGGGTCTCCGCAAAAAAACTGCTGACAGCTCTGCAGGGTTACCTGGAAAACGGTCTCCCTGAGGATGCATTCGATATGACCCGTGAGGATATCCATGCCGGGATCGAAGCACAGCTCATCGCCGATGCAGGTTCAGATGCCGGAGGCCGCATGCATCTGGGTCGGAGCAGGAACGACGAGGTCGCGACCTGCCTTAGAATGCGTACCCGTGAACTGATTATCGATACATTAATCGCCCTATTTGAGCTGCGTCAGTCACTCATATCCCGTGCTGAGGAGCATACGACCACAATAATGCCCGGTTTTACGCATCTTCAGCACGCCCAGCCGACAACTCTCGCCCATTACCTCCTTGCCTACGAAAGCCTCTTTGCCCGTGACACGTCCCGTCTTTTCGACGCATATACCCGTGTGAATATCTCTCCTCTGGGTTCAGCCGCCTTTGCCGGAACGGGTTTTCCGATCGACCGTAACCTCACCGCCGAATACCTCGGATTTGCAAACCCGATGGAAAACAGCATGGACGCTGTTGCGAATCGTGATTTTATCGCAGAAACGCTCAGCGATCTTGCCATCCTGATGACAAATATCAGCCGGATCTGTGAAGAGCTGATCCTCTGGTCGACCTCGTTTGTTAAATTCGTTGATCTGGATGATGCCTACTGCTCGACAAGCAGCATTATGCCGCAGAAGAAAAATCCGGACACACTAGAGATCATGCGGGCAAAAAGCGCCGCCGTGATCGGTGAACTTACCGCTGCTCTCACCCTGATCAAATCCCTGCCTATGAGCTATAACCGGGATCTTCAGGATCTGAACCCGCATCTCTGGAATGCGTTCCATCAGACAAATACTTCGATCCCTCTCCTCGCAGAAATCATTTCTACTGCAGAGTTCAATGTTCCTGCGATGAAAAAGCAGGCAACGGTCGGCAATACTACCGCCACCGAACTTGCTGATTTCCTTGTCCGCGAGTATAATATTCCATTCAGAACTGCCCACAACATAGTCGGCAGGGCAGTTAAACTCGGATCCCTCGATCTCGATGTAGTGAATGGTGCGGCAATAGAGCTTGCAAAGATCTCACTCAAAGAAAAGGGACTGACTGAAGACACGATCAAAAAAGTCCTTCATCCGGCAACTATCCTCCGGCAGAAGCAGAGTTTCGGCTCGCCGAATCCGAAGATGATGAAAAAAGCCGTAAAAGTCGCAGATATCCGTCTGGTCCAGGACCAGGTGACCGGCGATATCCTGCAGGATCAGCTGAGAGATGCTGATGAAAAAATGAAAACAGCTATACAGGAACTTGATTTATGAATCTGAATAACAGTGACCCGGTAACCGTAGAATTTGCGGGAATCGAGATGGACGGTATTTTTATCAACCGTTCCGGCGAACATGCGATCGTAAAACTTTCGAGCGGCTACAATATCTGTGTCCCCGAATCGCTCTGCTCACCAAAGGAAAAGACCGCCTCTGCAGAAAAACCAGCAGTAATTCCTTTGAATCAGGATGCATCCCTGCCGCTTCTCTCAATAATCTCGACCGGCGGTACGATCGCAAGTACCGTTGATTACCGAACCGGTGCCGTATCATCAAAATTCACAGCCGAAGATATTCTCCGAAGCATCCCTGAACTTGCCGGGATCGCCCGTTATCATACGCTTCAGCCCTTCCAGGTCTTATCTGAAAACATGAATCCCGCCATGTGGCAGGAACTTACCCGGAACATTCACGACGAGATCCTCAAAGGTGCTCAGGGGATCATTGTCACGCATGGAACCGATACCATGCTCTATAGCGCTGCGGCCGTTTCCTTTATGCTGAGTACGCCTGTCCCAATCATATTCGTCGGAGCTCAGCGGAGTGCCGACCGTCCAAGCAGTGACAATGCAATGAATGCGATCTGCTCAGCAAAAGCTGCCGTCAGTGATCTTGGCGAGGTCGTTATCTGTATGCACGCAAACGAGAGCGATACGAAATGTGCTCTTCACCGGGCGACCAGAGTCCGCAAAAATCATACATCCCGCCGTGATGCGTTTCAGAGCATCGGCCGTGAGCCCGTCGGCAGTATAGAATATCCCGAAGGTACGGTCGTTCTCGCAAAAGATGCCGTCCTTCGCGGAACAAAGGAGCTTCGTCTCTCTGATAATCTTGTATCGAACTGCGGTCTTCTTCAGTATTATCCTGGTATGAATCCGGCGGTCATCGATGCATTCAAAGGCTACAAAGGTCTTGTGATCGCAGGAACCGGTCTTGGACATGTGGGAACTGATTGTATCGAGAGTATCACCCGCCTTACGGCGTCCGGAACTACCGTTATCATGACCTCACAGTGTCAGGCCGGCAGCGTGTGTGATCGGGTGTATGAGACCGGACGTGACCTTCTGGATGCGGGTGTCATCGAAGGAGGAAGTATGCTTCCCGAAGTCGCACTCGTAAAACTTATGTGGGTGCTAGGAAATGCCACCCGAAAAGAGGATATTCGCCGCCTTATGCAGACGAATCTCAAGGGTGAACTTGAATATGATCTCTGGAGGTGTGCATAATGGATTATGCAGCAATAGGTCTGAAAGCAGGACTGGAGATCCACCAGCAGCTCAATACCACAGAAAAGCTCTTCTGCCACTCGCCGACGGTCGTTCGCGACTCAGCCGAACACAACGGGGAGATCAGCAGGTATCTTCGTATCGCAACGTCCGAGATGGGCGATGTGGACCGTGCAGCTAAAGAAGAGCTGATGAATCAGCGTCTGTTTACCTACTACACGTATGATTCCACCGGTCTTGTCGAGATCGACGAAGAGCCGCCTGCCCCCCTGAACCCTGATGCACTTGACGTCGTGCTGACGATCGCCAAGATGTTTGACATGACTCCCCTTCCGGAGATCCACACGATGAGGAAGATGATCGTGGATGGTTCGGCAACGAGCGGGTTCCAGAGAACTGCCCTGGTCGCGCTGAACGGATCGATCGAGCACTCCTGTAGGGTCGAAACCATAGCAGTCGAAGAAGAGGCATGTCAGCGTATCGAGGACACGATCTTCTCTGTCGACAGACTGGGGATCCCGCTTATCGAGATCACCACCTCACCCTGTATGAAGACCCCTGACGAGGTCCATGATGTCGCTCAGTATATCGGTATGACGCTTCGCTCGACCGGTCGGGTAAAGCGTGGTATCGGCACGATCCGCCAAGACGTCAATGTCTCGATCAGAGACGGCGCCCGTGTGGAGATCAAAGGTGTCCAGGAACTTGATCTCATCGCCGAGGTCGTCCGCCGTGAGGTCCAGAGGCAGCTCTCTCTTCTTGCGATCAAAGACGAACTTGTCGCGAGAAATGCAATAGTCAACGGAGAAGTGTATGATGTTACCGCCGTCTTCTCCCAGACCCAGTCCCAGGTTTTGAAGAAAGCCCGCGTCATTCTTGGAACCGTTCTTCACGGTTTTAACGGTCTCGTTGGTCTGGAGATCCAGCCGGATCGCCGTCTGGGGTCGGAGATGTCCGATTACGCAAAGAAATGCGGTGTCGGCGGGCTCTTCCACACCGACGAACTTCCGGCATACGGCGTGACCGAAGCCGAGGTTCATGTCCTCAAAGAAACACTCGGCGCCGGGCCGAATGATGCGGTGATCATCGTTGCCGCCACCGAGCAGAAGTGCCGGTGTGCCATGCAGATGATCATCCGCCGTGCGAAGATGGCATTCGAAGGTGTTCCCGAGGAGACCAGAAAGATGCTTGAGGGTGGTTCGACCGCATATATGCGCCCGCTTCCCGGCGCGGCACGTATGTATCCCGAGACCGACATCCTTCCCGTTCCGGTCACGAAAGAGTACTGGGAAAGTATCGCGATGCCTGAACTTTTGTCGGTGAAGGCTGAACGTTTTGTCTCCGAGTACGGACTTGATGCCGGCATGGCGAGACAGATGGCATTCTCTGAAAAACTTCCGCTGTTTGAGCGCGCAGTTGCCGAAGGAGTTCGTCCGGTGTTTGCGGCAAGAACGATCCTTGCTTCACTCAAGGAGCTTTCACGTGCCGGGATCTCCTCTGAAACGTTGTCGGATGACGCCATTATCGCGGTAATGAAGACCGTTGAAGCAGGAAATGCGGCAAAAGAAGCCGTTCTCGATATCCTCACGGCATGTGCCAAAGGGATGTCAGTGTCAGATGCGGTCAGTCGTGTTGCCCCTGCATTCTCCCGGGAGGAACTTCAGGATCTGGTACACGACATCGTGTCCGACCGGGTGGATTTCATCCGCACACGCGGCAAGGCGGCCCTTGGCCCCGTCATGGGTCTTGTCATGAAGGAAGTCCGCGGAAGGATCGACGGGAAAGTTGTTTCCGAAGTACTGGATGAGGAGCTTGGCCGTATCATCTGAGTATGTACGGTTGAAGTATAGAGATATGTTTAAGTGACTGGGGCACTAACAAAATACGGAGTTCAATATGGGTAAGACAGGAAGTATCAACTGGCACCAGGTAAAAGGTGTCAACGGTCAGATTCGCCTTGTCCCGCAGAAAGAGGGAGAGGTCAAAAAGCCCGGACCGAATCAGAGATTCAAGAGAGCAAGCATTGTTTCCAAGATTGAGAGCCGCATGGCAAACAATCCGCAGCAGGGACGTGGACGTGGACGCGGTCCGAAGATCGCCGACCAGCGTATCCGCCGCCGGATCCGCCGCTCGAAGAAATCGATGATGGGCGCAAAAGCAAAAGCAAAGCGTTAACATTTCACATCAATTTTTCATTACATCAATACATGATGCGGAACCCCGCGTCATTATTTTTCTCTTGTTTTAGAAATCAGTGCAGATTTTTTTAATCGCATATCTCATTTCAACCGTGTCGAATGACGGTCTATTTCTCAAAAAATGGCAAAAAAGTGTCTGGTTTTTTATATTATTCTGCTCAGATCAGTTCGCCGATCAGATAATGGCGCCTGTGTCCGGTGATCTTCACCGTGATCTCGGTTCCGATATCGATATTTTCCATGATCACAATGTTCTGATAGGTCCGATCGCGCGCAGTGACACTTCCCTGTTTTACGACCTCCGTCACGACTGCCGTCATGATCTGACCGATCAGGGCTTCGTTATTCGCATCATACACTTCATTTGCTGCATTGGTGAGTTCCCGGGACCGCTGTTTTTTGATTTGTTCGGGAATTTTTTTCATCTTTGCTGCGGGTGTGTTCGGGCGCACGGAAAAACGGGTAATGTTCACCTTCCCGGGTCTTGTCCGTCTGATCTGTGCAGAAGACGCCGCAGCATCTTCGTCCGTTTCACCGGAAAAACCTGCAATGTAATCGGTACTTATGCGGATCTGCGGGAACGCTTCGCGTGCCCTTCGGCAAATCTCTTCATACTGCGCCGAGGTGTAGCGTCGTCCCATCAGTCTGAGGACCGAATCAGATCCGGACTGGACCGGGATGTGAAGAAACAGGAAGATCTTCGGGTCCCTGAGTGCGTCAAGAAAATCGTCAAGGATCGGGAGAAGTGTATCGGGATTTGCCATCCCGATCCTAATCATGAAATCTCCCCGGATCTTGCAGAGTTTTCGCAGGAGATCCGGGAGCCGTTGTCCGTCATTTCGGTCAAGACCCCAGGATGATGTATCCTGGGCAGTCAATTGGATCTCGGTCGCTCCTGCTTCAATGATACTCTCTGCCTGCCGAACGATGTCTTCGGCTGAAAAACTCACCAGCTTTCCCCGGGCGATCCGCGTTATGCAGTAAGTACAATGTCCATTACATCCCCGGGCGATCTGGAGAACGGCATTTGTGCCGGAATGTGCAGTTGCGACCTCCATATAGCAGGAGTGGATAAGGGCCGGGTCGATAATATGGATGTGGGGATATTTGGTATGGAGAACGTCTTCGGCGACCGGGGGAAGACAGCCGGTAACAAAAAGAAGTTTTCCGGCATACAGGTCGAGACGTTCATACATATGCTGTTCGGTTTTATCGATAACTACACAGGTATTGATCAAAATTGCATCTGCTTCTTCTGCGGATGATGCCGGCACGCATCCCTGGTTCCTCGCGATCTCCATGAGTTTCTCGGTATCCCCTGCATTATACGTGCACCCGTAGGTTTCGGCATAGAGGGAAATATTTTTGAGAAGCTTCAGTGATTCGGCGGTTTGTGCGTCCATGTTATACCTTACTATATCTTCCCAGAGATAAATAATTAAATAGTATTCAGACTATCATTTTAAAACGGAATATTTTATATGGGAAAAACAGAGAAACCCGGAAAAACGGAAAAAAACAAGTATCAGAAAAAATCAACGCGGTTTCCAAATGAGTCGGGGCGATACTTTAATCGGGAATTATCCTGGCTTAAATTCAATGAAAGGGTATTATATGAAGCAGAAAATACTGATAATCCTCTGCTTGAACGAGTGACCTTTCTCGGGATCGTTGCAGGAAACCTGGATGAATTTTTCATGGTGAGGGTGCCCTCTTATCAGAAAGGCGCCACCTACTCGGCTGACGAGTTCAGCGAAGTGATCGGGAGCGACACGCAGCTTGAGATGATCTATTCCCGCGCCATTGTTCTGATGCGGCACATGGCAACGGTGTGGAACAGTGATCTGGTTCCAAAGCTCGCCGCCGAAGGGATCTTTTTCTTAAAATATGCGGACTGTACCGATGAAGAGAAAAAAACCTTCAAGCGGGAATTTGAGACAGAGGAGTTCACCATTCTCCGTGGAGACCGTTTCTCAGATATCCATCACGATGAGTATCTTCGCGGGTTTGCCATGCTGGTTCAGACAAATATGGGAAGAGCAGTCATCCCTATCCAGAAGATCCTCGATTCTAAGGGAAGATTCGTCCCGGTGGGTAACCGAAAGAATACGTTCATCTTCCGCGAAGATCTTCTGAAAAAATTTATCCCGTCCCTGTTTCTGGATGAGGCCGTATATGCCGTAATGACGGTTCGTCTGACGCGTGATTCCGATCTTGGCCTCAAAGGCGACGATGCCGATGATCTGATCAGTGCGATCATCGACGCACCAAATACACTGGCGAAACGGCTGCCGAGCAGACTTGAAACACTGGATACGATGCCGTTTGGCTATATGGCCCCCTTGGTACAGGCACTCTCCCTTATCCCGGAACTGGTGTATGACATGGCTGCACCTCTGGGTCTTGTCGATCTGAAAGAGTTCCCGGTGAAGAGGCCGCCCCTCAGATTTCCGCCGTATATTGCATCGCTTCCCTCCGGCCTTACCGGCACCTCCGAAAAAATATTTTCCGCGATCGCCCGCAGAGACCGGTTCATGTTCACGCCGTACAACAGTTTCGATGGTCTGATCAATTTCATGTATGCGGCAGCGAATGATCCAACCGTTGTAAAGATCCAGATGACGCTCTACAGACTGGGTTCCGAGTCCCCGGTGATCGCTGCGCTCATCGCTGCGGCAAAAAACAACATAGATGTTACCGCAGTCGTCGAACTGAAAGCGAGTTTTGATGAGGAGACCAACTTCAAGTGGGCAACGAAACTCAAAGAAGGGGGAGTCAATGTCATCGTGGGATACCCTGGTGTCAAAGTCCATGCAAAATGCTGCCTCGTGACCCGAATCGAAAATGGACAGATCGTCCGGTATGCGAACATTTCTACCGGCAACTACAATGCAAAGACCGCAAAGATCTACTCCGACATGTCGATCTTTACGGCAAACGAGGAGATCTGCTCTGATGCTGCCGTATTGTTTGCAATGTTTTCAGGTTCTGTCCCGTCCCCGGTTTACCGCCGTATTATTGTAAGTCCGCACTCGATGAATGAGACGCTTATCAGTAAAATCGAACGTGAAGCTAATGTCTCCGGGAGCAGCGGGAGGATCATAATGAAGATGAACTCGCTGACCGACCGGGACATCATCAATGCGTTGTATGCTGCGTCAGAAAAGGGAGTAAAGATCGATCTTTCCGTAAGGGGTATATGTATTCTCAGACCCGGCGTTCCTGGATTGTCCGAAACGATCCGCGTGACCTCCGTTGTCGGACGGTTTCTGGAGCATACCAGAGTGTATTACTTTGAAAACAGCGGCGACCCTGAGGTGTATATCGGCAGTCCTGATATGATGCCGAGAAACCTGAACCGGCGTATCGAGATCCTCTGCCCGATCCTTGATAAAAAGATAAAAAAGGTCCTCATAGAGAAGATCATTCCCGAGTTCATTTACGACTCGGTGAAAGGCCACACTCTCGACGCGAATGGAAGATATCATCCCCCTGAACGAAAACCGGGCAATTTAAGTTCCCAGCAGAAGTTTATTTCCATGCAGAAGGTCTGGAGATAACGAATCCCATTCTTTTCAGTCGTTGTTGTTCGTCCTGTATGATACGCTGCATTTCGAGAGTATGTTTCCAAAAGGAGGCATTTTTAGGATACCTTTATCATCTTTTTGTGCGATAGTAAATCAATATGACAAGTGTTGTTATGATTGAGCAGGAACTCAATCCAAATGCCTGGAAATTCCAGGTCCTCAAAGCAGTCATTTTTGTTTTGTTTGGAATATTCTGTCTCGTCTTTCCGTTCGCGACCCTGAACTTAGGGGCCTATTTAGTAGCTTTTGTCCTGATTTTCGTGTCGATCGCGGCATTGTTCTCAGGATTTGCCGCATTCGGCGAACCAAAGACCACCTGGTGGATGATCGTGCTTGGTATCATAGGTATCATTATAGCCGTCTATTCCTTCCTGAACCCGGCGTTTATGATCACGTTCGGCACGATCTGTGTGGGAATCATCGCCCTTCTCTCCGGACTGACCGACATTATCCTTGCATTCAGCAAGGGACTTTCCGCAGGCATCCGTGTTCTGACATTCATTTTAGGCGTGCTCGGTATTCTCGTCGGTTTGATCTTTCTCCTTCAGCCGGGGATCGGTGCTGAATTACTGATCATTCTCCTTGGCATATTCCTTATCCTCGGCGGTATCGTCGCATTGATCGAAGGATTCATGTTCAAAAAATTCATTTCTGAAGTGACCAGCTGATCCACTCTTTTTTTTTGTTTTTTGAAAGGCAGTGAGTGCCAAACCTTTTATTATATCGGTGCCATAGAATCAGAGAAGAGCATTATGGCGGAAAATACTAAGAAAATCGCTGAGATCTCGGCAATTCTCGGCATCGATGAACACAGCTGCCGGGAGATCGCGAAAGAGTACGATGAGATCCTCCCCTGTAAGAAGATCGGGAAAGTCAGCGTCTATGAGGACAATACCGTAGACCGGTTCAGAAAGATCGCCGATCTTCAGGCGCAGGGTCTCCCAAAAGAGGTCATCATTCCTGCGATCCGCGGTGGAAAATCCCTGCAGGAGCGGGCAATAGAGGATATGAAAAAGATGGGGGTGGATATCCAGACCGAGCCGAAAAAAATAGTGCCAAAACCAATTCCGCGTTCCGAGACTGAAGAGGAACTTATCCTTGCCGTTCGATCTGCTGAGACAAGCATTGCCGCGATGGAACACCGGCTTTCTGCGTTCCGGGAAAGATCCGAGGCCGATACCACTGCGATCCTTGATGCGGTCTCTTCTGTCTCCGCTGAAGTTGCAGAACTGAAAACGCAGGTGCATACGCTCTGGGATCAGATCGCAGCCCTCGAAGAATACCTGCGTGCATGCCAAAACAGATCTATCTGGAAACGCTGAATCTTTCCCGCATCTTTTTTCCGATTTCGACGGGAGGGACATGCCGGTCAGGCAAAAACCCTAATCTCTCCCGCACCAATATCTACACAGTATTATGCCTTCCCAGTGTGCCGTATGCAAAGGAAAAGGACTCTGCGGTCTTCCGAGTTGTCCGATAACCCGGCGTTTCCATGCACTGAAAGACACACGACCCGTTTCTGAATACATGGGGGCGTCCCCATCGGTTTTTGTCGGGAGTTACGGGTATCCCCGGGTCGTCGGGGGTCCCCTCATGATCAACGATACCGACAACCCTCTTGACTGGGTCAGACAGGGTTTTTCCATCGACGATATCGTTTCAGTTCGTTCCCGAACGATTCGGGGAGGATCCGATCTGGATGTAAAGATCCCGGACATCGGGAAAGTTCAGGAGATCGCCCTTTCGGCTAAACCTCTCGATGTGGAGGTGGCGTTTGAAAAACCGGTATCGTTCGATATAAATTTCGATGGGACCGTCACGCCGATCGGCATGTCAGGTGCGATGAAAAAACTGGATGTCATCGACAATGCCTCGGTTTCCCGGATCGTCGACCGCTGTACCTCCGATACCGATCTCAAAGCGACCGAAGCCGCCAGGATCATGTTTGAAAACGGGACCGATGTCTACAAGATCACGAACCTTTTAACAGCCGGTCTTCTCGGGGTAAAACGCCGGGTGGTCCCGACCCGCTGGGCGATTACTGCTACAGACGACATGATCTCCACCTCGATCAAGCGTGAGGTCATAAAAATGCCTGCTCTTCCCGAGTATCAGGTGTTCTCCGGGACCCTGTATGGAAATACGCTGTGTTTCATCCTCATTCCGTCAAACGACTGGAGATTCGAGATGCTCGAACGCTGGCAGAAACATTCCCTATGGTCCGGAGACGAGGAGACGATCGTCGTTGACGGGGAGAAGGGGCTTACCAAATCGAAGTATTCTCCGATCGCAGGAGCATACTACTCGGCAAGACTTGCTGTTCTCGAGTATCTGAAAAGTGTCGGAAGATGTGCACGGGTCTTGTGTATCCGGGACATTTCCGGTGAGTACTGGGCACCTCTTGGCACATGGGTCATCAGAGAAGCCGCCCACGAATCCCTCTCTCACTCCCCGGACCGGGTCGGAACACTTGGAGAAGCCGTGACTTCTGCTTCACAAAAGCTTGGGACCAGTTTCTGGATCCCGAAAATGGATCTCCTCCGGGATATCAGACAGCAGAAGACGCTCTTTGAGTTCTGAGACGGATCATTTGGAATAGGACTTACTAGGTGTTAGAGTGTATCCAATTCGGGAAGGGTATGGCTGGGTGTCGAAGCATGAGATTAAAAAAACCGCGAATCTCCGCGAATAAACGCGAATAAACGCGAATCGCATTTTTCTTGCGCCGTCGTGCTCTGCGCCGTCGTGCTCTGCGCCGTCGTGCTCTGCGCCGTCGTGCTCTGCGCCGTCGTGCTCTGCTCCGGCTGATCGCCTACGCAGAATCGCACGACGTCTGGAAAAATGCTATAGGAAAAACCGGCGTGCCGGTTTTTCTTTCAAGTTGGCTCTCTTTTTGTGTCGTATGAAAAAATAATATAAGAACAGAAAAACCCGCACGCGGGTTTTTCCCTCAGCATTTTTCAAGAGAGGGTGCGATTCTGCGTAGGCGATCAGCCGGAGCAGAGCGCCCGAACGCAAGGAAAATGCGATTCGCGAAGATTCGCGGAGATTCGCGGTTGGTTTTTTCAGATATCAGAAAATAACCCGTACACGAAACCGAAGTACATCCCATAAGTACTTCTGTTTTATGATTGAGAGCACACCGCGTAAGTCCTATTGGAAAAATCTCCGGCAGTATCCTGGTGGTATACCAGCATCGCAAATATAAACTTCTCAGAAAGCATACCTGAAGGTACTTAGTATCCGTATTCCGGCTTCGGCCGATGTTCTGAAATGTTGGAAACGGAGGATGAATCATGAAAGCAATCGTTTACGAATCAAACACCGGATTTACCCAGAAATATGCATTTATGCTGAGCGAAAAAACCGGGCTTCCCGTATATCTTCTGGAGAATGCAAAGAGCGAACTCCAGAAAGGAGATGAGGTATTTTTCCTCGGCTGGATCTGTGCAGGCAAGATCAGCGGCTATGCGAAAGCCGCCAAACTGTATTCGGTAAAGGGGGCGGCAGGCGTTGGCATAATGTTCCCGGACGAGACCACGGTCCCTCAGTTGAGAGAAAACAACAAGATCAAAGACATCCCGGTCTTTTTCCTGCACGGGGGAGTCGCTCCCGAGAAACTGAGTCCCATCAAACGGAAACTCCTAAGCATGATCGCAAAAACCGTGGAAAAAGCCGGAGCGAAAAACGAAGGCGAAAGAGCGGTGATCGATGCTCTCAGGATCGGCGGGGACTTTGTCAGGCCGGAAAATCTGGATGAGATCGTTGCCTTTATTCAGTAAAACCCCCAACTATTTTTTTTTATTAATACGCTGCACTCTCCAGAAATGAGCGCTTTCCGGCAAAAAAAGATATGTTATTATGTTCGTTTCCCGTCAAGGAACTCGGCTGGGAAATTGTGTTCAAATGTCGTTCTGATATCCTGAGCCCGCATATATTTTACCATAACATTCTGGTTACAGTCTTTCCACTCAGGATCCCACCACTGACAGGAATCTTTAATGCAGGTCTCCCGTATCAGCGGACAATATCTCACATCACTCATAATGCAGTACTTATCTTCACAGGATTATAATGCCTTTCTTCTCTCCAGATACTCGGTGACGACACCGTTTCCCGCCTCGCGAAAAGCCCGGGAAACTCCCGCAGGTCCAAGCTTGATCCCGCCGAAGAGCCGGGAGATGATCAGAATATGACTCGTAAGACCGTGCCTTTCGAGGATCTCGGCAAGTGCACGCCCAGGAGAGCCTACTTCGCCGTCCGCCCGGCTGTCCGAATAATTCCCGCAGACGACCGCGTAACAGTGATGGGCCGCTTTTTTATAGAGTTTTTCGTGGATCTCCCGAACTTCGAGAACATCATCCACTGATTCGATCTCGTAAAGGTGAGCGTAAAACTTGGATTTCTTCTCATCCAGTCGTACGGCTGCTACCTCACGGGCCGCCATCTATCTGTCCCGCATCTCGCAGAGGGCATTCCTGAACTCGTTAAGATACTCCTGCATGGAAAGGCTGCCTTCCGGAAACGGGCAGTCGGCATCATACAGTTTGTCGATCATCGGGTTTGTCGGATAGATCTCGACAGGAATACCGGTCTGTTGGACTGCAGCCTCCATTGCCGTTCTAAAAAGTCCAATGCAGTAGGCTATCCTGTGCGTATAGGTATCCTTCGTCTTTTCCAGATAACCGGCGATACGTGCCGTCTCGATCCTGAGAAAATCGTCTTTTATCTTCTGATCCTTCACGTTCCCAAGCATATAATGATAGTGGGCAAACGGATACATCAGTTCAAGTTCAGCCGGAACCGTTCCGCAGGTCCCAAAGATCACCACATGATACTTTGATTTATCCGGAAACACTTCGCCAAATAATGCGTGAAACAGCTTATGGCTTGGACTTGTACTATAAGGTTTTCGTACAGCACAGGGGATAAAGAGCCCGATGTCTCTTGGAGCGACATAATATTCATTGATAATATACTGATATGCTTCCTCAAACTGCGGAAGATAAAACGGAGGGTCGGTCAGATCCTGTGGGTCCTCGGGCGGGCGCATGTTTTATTCCTTTACTTTGAACTCTGCATCGACTACGTTCGGGTCAAGGGCTTTTGGACCGACCGGGACAAAGATCCACATCAGAATATAGATCAGAATGCTTGGGACCGTGAGGTAGGGGATGAACGTCAGAACTACCCAGATTATCCGGACAAGCCAGGTTGGGGCCTTTATGTATTCAGCAACCCCTCCGCAGACGCCGGCAAGAAGTTTATCGGTCTGTGACCGATGAAATGTTTCGAGTACCATTGTCTTACATGTTTTGCCCGAGAGCCTATAAGGTTGCGCACATAGGACATCGCGGACTCTTTTTGACGGTAAAGATCTCCATCGAGTTTTCCGCCCCGTCATAGAGCAGAAGTTTCCCGGCAAGCGTGCTGCCTGTTCCGGTGAGATATTTTACGACTTCCGCAGCTTCAATGCTCCCGATAACGCCTGCTGCTGCTCCAAGGACCGGTGTTTTGGTCGTGGTATTTGCATTCTGGAAAATACAGGAAAGACAGGGGGTTTTTCCCGGGATGACCAGGGTCGCCTGACCCGTGAATCCTGCGACCGCTCCGTGCATCAGCGGGATATCCAGTTCCAGGGCCACTTTGTTCAAAACGAATCTGGCAGCAAAATTATCCATACAGTCGACGATGATATCGGCGTCCCCAATCAGCCGGAGAACAGAGGATTCGTCGATCCTCTCGGAAAATGCCGTGACATTACACTCAGGATTCAGGGACTCGAGTGTTATTTTCGCTGATTCGGCTTTGGAGGTCCCGATCCTGTCTTCAGTGTGGAGGATCTGCCGGTTCATGTTCGAGAGCTCGATCACGTCCATATCGCAGATCCGGATGCTGCCGATCCCGACCGCGGCGAGGTACATGGATGCGGGAGAACCCAGCCCTCCCGCTCCGGCGATGAACACAGTCGTATCGCTTAGTTTTTCCTGACCCATTTTCCCCAGAAGGGATTCCTGTCTGGCGTACCGCTCATTCATAAGAGAGCCCTCACGGCGTTCAGACACTCGATCGCGTCAAGGCGTTTCTGGTCAACGGCATTATCTTTGATCCAGGACAACAGCGTTGTTTTTGTTTCTCCGGAGATATCTGCATCTTTGATGACCCGCCGGTATGTCCGGTCAGGATAATAGATCGCTTTGCAGGCCTTGAGAAGCGATGTTTCTTCTTCTTTGGTAATGACCCCGTCCAAAAGGGCTTTTGAAAAACCTGCCCGGATATTTACCATGGGTTCGGAAAGAGCGATCCCTGTTTCCGTATCATACACGAGTCCGACCTCGTCATCGGCGATGATCTCCCCGGATTTATACTGGTGATAGATCTTTCCAATACCGGTCATCCCAAGCGTGTCCAGCTCGGAGGCACGAAGCGCCCCCATAGATGATGAGCCGTAGACTTTCACTCCGGACTTCATCACGCCGAGAAGTTCCCGATGACCAACTGCCTCATCCTGAAAAAAGACCCCGTCTATGATGACCATGATATCCGCATTTTCTGCCGCGGCAGCAGCAGCTCCGCGTTTTACCGGCGGTAAAAAAACTGCGTCCGGAAGGATCGATCCGGCAGTTACCAGATCAAGACTAGGACCGATGAAGACGACGACGTTCAATCTCCACACACCTCTGTCCTCTGCGTTCGTTGTCGATGGTAAAACATTCAAGACCCGGAACAACGACTCTCACGACAGGTATCTGCAGAACCGGGTCGGTGAGATCGAATACGATGACACGGTCAAGTCCGACGACCGCGAGATTTTTCACGATCAGTTCGATGTCGGTCTTGAAATCGTTCGATGCATTGTTTTGGATCTCGGCTGCGGACTGATACTCGTCGCCTTTGAACCAGTAGGCATTCATCCGTTTGACCCGGTCATACCCCATCATCTCGCGGAACTGGGCAAGGGTCGCATCCTCGCGTGCTCCGTGGATCTGGGTCGCTCTGCTCTGGGCAACCTCGGAAAGGGCTCTGATCATCGCGATCTCCGGATTGGTGTGGGTCCCCATACCTATCGTCAGAAGCCGGGAATCTTTGAGTTCGATATCATCAGAAACAGCAGCGATCGTCGGGATCCCGACATCCGAGGTGATGTCCCGGAGGGTCACTTCGACCCCGGCGGCCGTGAATTTTGCGAGCATCTCCGCGGCTTTTGGCGGGAGGTCGGTGAGTTTTGGTCCGGTATTTCTGGTCGTTTCGACGAGTGACCAGGCGTCACGCTCGATCACTTCGGTAAGTGCATAGAAGAGTGCCTCTTCCAGCGTGTTTCCGGACGCGATGCCGTTTGAACTGGTTCGAAAGAGTGTTGGATAGCTGAACGGGTTTGGGTGGATGACGGCGCAGAGCGGGACTTTGACCGATTCATTATTGGTGATGTCCCACCCTTCGACCCAGGGGATCTCGAGATTGGCATCTGTTGTATGCGGAAGGATCAGATCCTTCGGGTCAACGGCAGTTTCTGTTTTTCGAATACTGCTGTAGGGAAGATTTGCGATGTCCCGGGGTATCGCTTCTGCCGAGTATCGCTCGATGCCTTCCATGATCCCGGCGACTCTGGCTTCGGCAGGGGTCCCGCCTTTCCCGTTGTAGACAGAGATCGCCCCGTCGGCAGCTGTCGGACGGATGCAGGAGTATACGGGGATCCCGATCCGGTCAAGGTCGGTGATGTCGGCAACACGGGTTATGCCTGCCTCCGGAACGAACTGTTCGATCCGCTTAAGGGTATCTTCAGGTGTGCAGCTCCGTTCGGTCCAGCCGGTGTAAACTTTGGGAGACGACTGCAGTTCTATCATTGTATGAGTATCGGCGGGGAAAGCTAAAGTATGTTGCGGGATGGAAATCCCTGCTCTCGTTTTTCTCTTAGAATAGGCGTTACGCGGTGTGATATTAACCGGAAAAAAAACTGAAGATCTTATGAGATGTAATTCGATTTCGTGTACGGCATTCGTTTTGATACAAGAGAAAAACCAACCGCGAATCGGCGCGAATCCCGCAAGCCTTTGGCTTGCTCCCAGAATCGGATTTGCTATTCCTCACTCTCACAAGTCTCTCGCAAGGCAAAGCCTTGCTCGGCTGAGGCCGCCCCTACGGGTCAGCCCCCCCTCGACTTGCTCGTCCCTTCATCGGGAACGTTCGGGCAAATCCTGTCGCCGCCCCAGCGGCTCCTATTATTGAGTTTCCTCTTGATCATATGTCGTGATTGTCAGTAAAATGGATGTTATTCAGGTTAAGAACTACTCAATGAATCTCTTCCGCACAGGAGGCGCCGGGGCGCCGACAGGATTTGCCCGAACGTTCCCGATGAAGGGACGAGCCGTCGTGTCTTTGCCGAGCAAATCTTTGATTTGCGAGGGACACGACGAGCGAGAGTGAGGAATAGCAAATCCGATTCGCCTCGCCCGAAGGGCGGATTCGCGCCGATTCGCGGTTGGTTTCTCTCATGTGTCCACCCCCAGTAATACCCTTACCGACGTGGATTAAGGATAACACCCCGTGAGTCCTATTAGAAAAAATGGTTGATATTGCCTGTTTATAGAGGTATATATACAGACGGCGGTTAATACTCAATTATTTTGGGGAGAATTATGACGATGGAAAATAACCGGAAATCCAAAGAAAATGACGAAATATCGGTGATCTATTTTGCCGGAGGATGTTTTTGGGGAATGGAAAAACTGATGCAGTCGATTCCGGGGGTGATCCGGACGACGGTCGGCTATGCGAACGGGAAATCAGACCAGGTCCCGGATTACCAGGTCGTCTCTACCGGGCGGTCAGGCTACCGCGAGACGGTGCGGGTGGAGTATGATCCGGGAAAGATCAGTCTTGATGCCCTGCTTTTTTCGTATTTCCGGGTGATAGATCCCACCCTTGAAAACAGACAGGGAAACGACCGGGGCACGCAGTATCAGACCGGCATCTACTATGTCGATGACTCGTCGAAAGAGACGGTCATGCGGATCGCAGAGATCGAACGGGAGAGGCATCCGGCGTTCAAAGTGGAGATCGGTCCGCTGACTTCCTTTTATGATGCAGAAGAGTATCATCAGAAGTATCTGGATAAAAATCCCGGAGGGTACTGTCATATAGGTGCGAACGAGTTTAAGGAGGCGACCGAAATGATCGTCGATCCGGGAAAATATCAGCGTCCGAAAAAGGAGAAGATCGCTGAGATCTTAGACAAGACCGCGTTTTCCGTGACGCAGAAAGGCGATACGGAACCGGCGTTTCAGAATGCGTTCTGGGACCGGCACGAGAAAGGGATCTATGTGGATGTCGTGACCGGCGAACCGCTGTTCACCTCATCCGACAAGTATCAGAGCTCCTGCGGCTGGCCGGCATTTTCGAAAAGTATCGATGATAACACGATCATCCCCCTGGAAGACAACTCGTTTGGGATGAAGCGGACCGAAGTGAAGAGCAGGTCCGGGAATTCCCATCTCGGGCATGTTTTTTCCGGGGACCGTGAATCACCGAGCGGCACGCGGTATTGTATTAACAGTGCATCTTTACGGTTCATCCCGTATGCTGAGATGGAAAAGGAGGGATACGGGTACCTGAAGAGCAAGGTCAACTGAATATTTCCACCGCACTACATTTTTTCGGCATTAGTGAAAATCACATTCATCAGTTAAACAATGGGCTGAATGATGAAGATCGATTCAGTTATCGCTTGGATTAGGGGATAATTTACCGTACAATCACTATCTGATCCAAAAAGATTAGATACTTGTGGAAGGTATTCTATAGTATCAGAACATATTCTGATTAACACGAGAGTGATTCTATGAAAAAAATTTCCTATTTGTTTATTGCCCTGATCGTACTCTTCCTCTTCGCCGGTGCTGTTTCTGCAGACACTATTGGCGGCGACAAGGGTATCGTTCAGGTTAAGTGCGATGTGAACGGAGCATCCGCCTCTCTGATCTCGATCAGCGGGGATGTCTATGAGACCAAAACCATTACCAACGGTATGGCAGAGTTCTATGTGTACACAACCGGCACCCCGGTTGATCAGGTCATCGTCTCTGCAGACGGGTATTACACTTCGAGCGCTTCCGTATCGGTTCCTGCAGCCGGTGAGACAACTATTGTCTCAGTAACTCTTGAAGCAAAGCCGATTGGCGGCGACCGTGGTTTCCTTCAGGTAAACACCAATATTATTGGCGCAAAAGTTGATGTTATGTCGATCTCTGGTTCAGTCGGTTACTCTGGATACACAGACATTAACGGTAAAATCGAGTTTGCGGTCTACACGACCGGCACACCGATCAACTCTGTTGTCGTCTCAGCACCAGGCTGGGTCACCCAGACCGTTTCCGTAACTGTCCCTGAAAAAGGTCAGACCGAGACAGTCAACATTGAGATGGTTTCCACGAACCCCATTATTGGCGGCGACCAAGGCGTTATCAGCGTTACCAGCAATGTTGAAGGCGCAAAAGTTGAGCTGATCTCCATCTCTGGTTCTGTCGGTTACACAGGTACGATCTCCAACGGTAAAGCAGACATTACTGTCTACACGACCGGAACCCCGGTCAATCAGGCACGTGTTTCCGCGACCGGATATCAGACCGCAACTATTGGGGTAACAATGCCGACAAAAGGCGAGACCCTTACCTTCAATGTTCCGCTGACTGCAACATCATCCCCGATGGGCTTTGCCTTAATCGGTCTTCTTGGCGTCATCGGTATCATTGCTTTAGTCCGCAGGGACTAATCTTATTTTTTTCTTTTCTTCTTGACCCTATCCCCAAGAGTAATTAATCTAGTTTAATTTATTTAATTGATTTGGTTAACAAACGATGTTAAGTATCTGTCAACATAATATGTAAGGCAGATATGTCCAAAAAATCACATGCATTGACCTCGTATCCGGAGGCAATGGAGGCAATTTTTCACGCCAAAGATCCAAGGAGGTCAGTAACTATACCCTTGACTGAGGCTGCTGGAAAAATACTTGCAGAACCGGTATATGCCCGTTTTTCTGTACCTGAAATTGCTCTTGGAGCAGTTGACGGTTTTGCAGTTCAGAGTTGTCAAACTGCTGACGCATCGCAAAACAATCCCATATATCTGACCGAATGGAAACGATGCAACACAGGAAACCCGGTTCCAGGGGAATTTGATGCGGTGATCCGGGTTGAGTCTTCGGTCATTGACCCGTCAGACAGGCTTGTTGTTACTGCTCCAATCGCTCAAAATAAAAATATCAGGCTTCCTGGAGAGGATGCAGTTTCCGGAGAACTGATTCTTCCTGCCGGAGCAGGTATCCGACCAATGGACATAGCAGCGCTTGGAACCTACGGTATACGTGAAGTCACCGTCAAATCAGTGAAAATATGTATCATCCCTTCCGGCTCGGAACTCATCCCTCTTGGATCGGACCCGCTCGGCGGAGAAATCATCGATAGCAATACACCGATGGCGGAAGCTTATCTGAAATACTTGGGAGCTGAAGCTTCCAGAACGCACATCGTTCCTGATGATTATCAGGAGATCGAAAAAGCAGTAAAAGCAGCAGTCAAAGATGCTGATATAGTTATCATCTCTGCCGGGACCTCGGCGGGTACTGAAGATTACACGGAAAAAGTCATCAAAGATCTTGGAACGCTCGTATTCCATGGAATCGCCCTCAATCCCGGAAGACCAGCACTGTTTGGTCTGATTGACGAAAAACCGGTCTTTGGGATGCCGGGATATCCGGCAGCAGCTCAGACATTTCTCCGGGCGATAATTGCCCCACTTCTGATAAAATGGGGTATCAAACCTTTAGCTTCTGAAGAGACACTCCCCGTTAGACTCGGCAACTCATTTGAGTCCACTGCATCAATGGAAAACTACAGTCGATTTTCCGTTGGAAAAATCGGTGATGAATATGTCGCAATTTCACAGCCGTCTTGGTCCAGTGTACAGAAAACGACGGTCCAGTCCAATGCGTTGATCGTAAATCCCTTTGGGGCAGGTACATTCCATGCTGGTGATGTGGTCCCGGCAATCATTCGATGCAGCAGAGAAGAACTCAACTCCACCATCCTGATTGCCGGAGCATATGAGCGGATTTTTGAACATCTGAGTAATTTAGCGAAGAAACAGGGAATTACACTCAGGTATGGAGATCGTGACCCGAATTCTGCTCTTTTCCATCTGAAAAATGCCAGCACCCATCTCAGCTGTTTTGTCGGGACAGATACCTTACCGCTAGGAGATTTTATCTCTGTACCGCTTGCGGTATCTCCAAAGGGTGAAACAATTTACCTTGTACATAGAACCGATGTTCCCGAAAACGATCTGATAAATACGCTTTTTACTCTTACTGCGCATGATGAATTTGTAAAAGGAGCTACTGCTCTGGGGTATCATGTCATATAATATACCTGATTATGTCAAGCTCTGGGATGACATGATCGAACGTTCCTCTGCACAAAAACGAACGACCCGTGATGATTCCCTGAGTTTTTGGGATGATCCCGTAAACGTAGACAACTTTGTGCACCGACTTCAGTATAATGACCGGACCAGGATCGAGCATCAGTTATCTTCGATGCAGATTCCCCAAGGTTCGTCAGTATTGGATATTGGATCGGGACCCGGCACCCTTGCGGTACCTCTTGCTCAGTCCGGTTGCTCGGTAACGGTTGTAGAACCCTCTCTTCTTATGGTGAATGCTATGGAGAAATACCGGACTCTGGTAGGCTCACGGCCAATCCGCGTGATCCAAAAAGAATGGGAATCCGCACAACCTGATGAGATTGGAACGCATGACTATGTGATCGCTTCTCTCTCCCTCATGATGGGAAATATTCGGGAATCGTTGCTGAAAATGAATACTGCAGCGACCCATGCAGTACATCTCTTCTGGTTTCTGGTTCCTCCTTCGTTTTCACGTGGGAACTGCGACCTCTGGCCGCTCCTGCACGGTGAACCTTATTGCTATGAACCAACAGCTGACATGCTCTGGAATGTATTGTTCCAGCTTGGCATTCATGCAAATCTCATCGTCGAAACAAAGAAGAGCGGATCGAATTACCACGGTATCGATGAACTCAGACTGGACTATTATACCCGGCTTCTCGCGAAAACAGATGAACAGAAGGAGATCGTGAACAAATATCTGGAGGAACGGATGATAAAAACGGAACAGGGATGTGCCATGCCTGGAAACGCCAAGACTGCACATATCTGGTGGGAAAAATAACCATCCCACCTGTTTTTCCACTTTTTTCGAACAGCTTAATACCTTAAAGACCTATGTTGAATATACGCTATGACTGATTCAACACACACGGATGATCCAGACTACTGGTTTTCCTCAGGCGAACGCGAACGTGATGCAGGGAACCTTCGTCAGGCACAGTTGTGTTTCGAGCGGGCAACGGTACTTGATCCGTACAATGCCGTGTACTGGTCTGAGTTAGGGCTCGTGATGAATGAGAATGATAAATCCGGATATGATGCTCTTCGCTGTATCCGCCATGCTCTTGAACTTGATTCGAGGTGTGCTGCGATCTGGTGTGCAAAAGGAGTTGTCCTCTTTCGTCAGGGGGATCCCGAAGCTGCGGTTGTGGCATTTCAGCGGGCAACGAATCTAAATCCTCACGAGGCCGATTACTGGATGAATCTCGGACTTGCCTATGCAGCTCTCGAAGAGTACAAACATGCCCTTCTGGCATTTGAGATCGGTATCGAAATTGTGCCGACCGATTCCAGCTTCTGGGAAAGGAAAGGAACGGTTCTTCTTGCACTTGGTGAGAAGGAGCGGGCAGAACACTGTTTAGCGAATGCCCGACGCTTTTGCTAAAGCTGCTGCCCTTCTTATTCCGCCTGAATCACACCGGCAGTTTCGAGTTTATGGTAAAGGTATCCATCCCGTACCCCTGATTTGCTGACAACTATTTTTTTGCTGGCATAATACTCGGCGATCGTCTGAAGAATGATCATTCCCGGAAGAAGTGTATGGATCCTTTCCGGGGCGACTTTGAGGATCAGTGAGATGGCAGCTTTTCTGTCGGTTTCTGCCAGGTCTATCATCTTTTTCAGATCCTGGGTATTGTACTCAGTCGCTGCAGGCCCCTTTTCTTTGAGTGCATTATACAGTCCGCGGCTTGCCCGCACCGTGCCGCCAACACCACAAATCATATCAGTTGGAATATTTTTGCATGAGACGATAATTTTATCGAGCTCACTGATCACTGCCTTGCCGATATTTTTCCGCTCGTCCGGAGTCGGCAGCAGATCAGCAACATTTTCAGAGTATGTATTTAAGGACCCAAGCGGTATGGACTCAGTGAACACGATCTCAGAGTTTTGGTAAAAAACGAGTTCGGTGCTGCCGCCGCCGATGTCAACCAGCAACCCGTCACGCATATCAACGGTCTGCATCGCCCCGTAATAATCAAAGACGGCCTCCTCGTTACCACTCAAAACATCGATATCGAAGCCGGTATTTTTCTTAATCTCTGCAGTAACTTCCAGAGTATTTTCTATGTTTCGAAGCGATGCCGTTGCAAAAACATAAAGACGTTCAACCCGGACATTTTCCAGAATCATCCTGAAATCGTTCAGGACGTCCACGGCTTTTCTGATGCCTTCCGGGGTGAGACGCCGTTTTTTTACGTAGCCGACAAGACCTGCCGTATGCTTTTTACTGAGCTTCAGCTGGAGAGTGTTGTCGGTTACTTTGTAAAGTGCTAAACGTATGGTGTTGGACCCGAGATCGATAACTCCATACATATATTATATTGCCTCCATTTGGACTCTCATACTCTGTGCATATCTTACACGCAGATGATTATAATAATGTCCTATAGAGAAAAAGAGGATTATATATTTGGTATCAGCAGCCGATTTCTCTGATAACGTTCACCATCTCGATTGCACCGACCGCCGCATCATAACCTTTGTTTCCGACTTTTGATCCGGCTCGTTCTATTGCCTGCTCAAGATTGTCTGTCGTTAAAACACCAAACATGACCGGGATTCCGGACTTCAGAGACACCGTAGCTATACCTTTGGTGACCTCGTTACAGACATAATCATAGTGACTGGTTGAACCGCGAATCACGGCACCCAGACAAATGACTGCATCATACTTCTTTGACTCTGCCATCTTTGCCGCGATCAGCGGGATCTCGAAGGCTCCCGGGACCCAGGCGATCTCAATGTCATTTTCCAGAACATCATGTCTCTTGAGACCGTCAAGAGCCCCTCCAACTAACTTCGATACGATGAACTCATTGAATCTTGCTGCAACGATGCCTACTTTGATATTTTTTGAAACCAGATTTCCTTCGTAAACTTTCATACTAATCACCTTAACAATCCATGGGACTCATCTTTTTTTGTTCAACTGCGAGAGCGGATTCTTCCAGTCTTTTCCGGTAGGCCTGAAGATCCTGAATCGTGACAAACGTCATGCCGTACTGTTGTGCCATCCGGATAAGATCAGGAGTCCGCATCATCTCACCATTATCCGCCATAATCTCACAGCAGAGTCCTGCCTCTTTGAGACCAGCAAGTTTCATGAGATCAACAGTCGCTTCGGTATGCCCTTCGCGTTCGAAAACACCGTTGTCTTTTGCCTGGAGCGGGAACATGTGTCCTGGTCTTCGGAAGTCTTCGGGTTTTGCATCAATCTCAACACACTTTCGTGCGGTGATACCCCGTTCGACCGCTGAAATGCCGGTACTGGTATCGACATGATCGATAGAGACCGTAAATGCCGTTTCATGATTGTCGGTGTTCTTCGTCACCATTGGCGGGAGACAGAGTTTTTCGACAAGTTTTCTGCTCATCGGCATGCAGATCAGTCCTCTGCCGTATTTTGCCATGAAGTTGACATTCTTCGTTGTGGCGTGTTCAGCGGCACAAATCAGATCCCCTTCATTCTCTCGGTTTTCATCATCAGTGACGATGATCATCTCTCCATTCCTGAGCGAGTCCAGGGCTTCTTCGATCGAGTTAAAGGCAAACATAGCTAAAATCCTGCTTTGGTGAGGTATTCCTCGGTTATCACACATTTCTGCGGTTCTTTATTCTTCATCCGGGTGATGAACCGTTCAACATATTTTCCAATCATATCACATTCCAGATTTACTGATTCCCCTTGTGTTTTCGAGAGAAGGGTCGTGGATTTCTCGGTATGGGGAATGATCGCGACGCTGAACGAGTCCGAATTCACCGAAGCTACGGTCAGACTGATGCCGTCTACCGCGATGGATCCTTTTTCGATGATATATTTCATGATCTCCGGACCTGCTGAAAACGTCACCCAGATAGTTCGATCATCACGGCGGATCCCGGATATTGTTCCGGTACCGTCAACATGACCGGTGACGATGTGTCCTCCAAAGCGGCCGTTCGACGACATCGCACGCTCAAGATTCACATTACTGCCTGGTTTCAACGTTCCAAGAGATGTCCTGGCAAGTGTCTCGCTTGTCGTGTCCGCGTCAAAACTTTGTGTGTCGAGTCTGCTTACTGTAAGACAGACACCGTTTACTGCAACACTGTCTCCCATATTCAGGTCTTCAAAGATCCTGCTTCCCTGGATGGAAAGGACTGAAGAGTTCTGACCTTTTTTGATTCGGGTCACAGTGCCGATCTCTTCTACGATTCCGGTAAACATGATTATTGACTCCTGTGCAGGTTGAACCAGCTTGATTATCTATTCTACCCGTAGCTATATAATTATTATCATATTTGAGTTTCAAATCAAAAATGAGTTAACTGGTGCTCTTCAGATACTAAGTAAAAACTGACATTCACCAGAAATAATTTGATAAAAAAAGGCCATTGATGGATGAAAATTAAGTTGAAAATCCATCAACACAATAAAAAATAATATTATTCCGGCACTGCGCCCTTATCGGCCTGACCGGCGTAGCGTGCATAGCGTGCAAGAACACCCTTCAATTCTCGCTCTTTGGGGACCCATGTCTTTCTTCTTTCATCAAGTTCCATTTCATCAACGAGAAGATCCAGTCTTCGCTCATACAGATCAATGGAGATGATGTCACCCTCACGGACCAGTCCGATCGGTCCACCAACCTTTGCCTCAGGAGCAACGTGACCGATACACGGACCGCGTGTTCCGCCGGAAAAACGTCCGTCAGTCACCAGAGCAACATGGGTATAGCCAAGACCCATCAAAGCCGAGGTCGGGGAAAGCATTTCCGGCATTCCGGGTCCCCCTTTTGGTCCCTCATACCGGATAACGATCACATCACCCTCGACGATTTTTCCGGTGAGGATCGCATCCATCGCCTCATTCTCTCCGTCAAAAACCCGTGCCGGCCCCTGATGTTTCCACATCGCATCGATCACTGCTGCCGATTTGATCACCGACCCATTAGGTGCAAGGGAACCTTTCAGGATCTTCAGCCCTCCAGCCTTGTGCACAGAATTTTCCATACGGTGGATCACGTTCTCATCCACATATTTCACACCATCCGCGATCACATACACGGATTTTCCCGAGACCGTCATACAGTCGTCAAGATGGGACCTTATCTGTTTGAACACCGCAGGGATCCCACCCGAGTGATATAACGTCTGCATCGAGTGCGGCCCTCCCGGCTGCATCGAACAGATATGCGGGACGATCTCACCCATCTGGGTAAAATCGTCAAGTGTCAGCGGAACACCTGCTTCCTGGGCGATCGCCATCAGATGAAGGACAGTGTTCGTTGAACCGCCAAGCGCCATATCTACGGCGATGGCGTTTTTCAGCGAATTCTTCGTGATGATATCGCAGGGTTTGATATCCTCTCTGATCATCTCAACAACTCTGACACCGCTTTCATAGGCGAGCCGAAGTTTGGCTGAATCCACTGCGGGTATCGCGGCACAACCCGGAAGGGACATCCCCATCGCTTCCGTCATGCATGCCATAGTATTTGCTGTATATAGTCCCTGGCAGCTTCCACATCCAGGCATTGCTGCGGCTTCCAGCTCATGAAGTTCCTCTTCCGTCATCTTATGTGCGGCGACCTTTCCTACACCCTCGAAAATATCAGTAAGGGAAAGCTCACAACCTTTGTGATGTCCGGGAAGCATATTCCCTCCGGTGATAACGATCGCCGGAATATTGCATCGTGCCGCTGCCATAAGCATACCGGGCACGATCTTGTCACACGTACAAATACACACAAGGGCATCGAACCGGTGTGCCTGGATCATGAGTTCAACGGAATCCGCAATGTTTTCCCGAGAGGCAAGCGAGTACCGCATGCCTTCATGTCCCATCGCTATTCCATCACAGATCCCTATCGTGTTAAACTCGAAAGCGACACCTCCGCCTGCCGCAACTCCCTCTCTCACGCGTTCGGCAACCATTCTGAGATGCGTATGTCCCGGAACGATCGTGTTCCAGGAGTTTGCAATCCCGACAAAGGGTTTTTCCATCTCTTTATCTGATATCCCAAGTGAGCGTATAAGTGCCCTGTTGGGCGCTCTGGTGTATCCTGATTTCACATCATCGCTGCGCATCTGAATCACATAGATAAAGGTAATTGGCAATAATAAAACAAGCGGCCGAAAATCCCTGATTACTTAAAGGAGATATAGTGCACAAAAAGGGAGGAGGATGCTTATCTGTGATGCAGCTCCTCTTCTACCAAATTGTCCCATAAGATCTTCCCCATGATCTTCAGATCGGTATATTTTCCATCAAGATAAAACGCCATTTTTTTGGTTCCTTCCAGTTCAAATCCCAGTCGTTCGTACAGGCAGACTGCACGAGGATTAGTGTCGGCGACCTGACACTCCATCCGGATAAAACCGCGTTTACTGACTTCATCCTCAAGAAATTTTACTGCTTTTGTGCCGATGCTCATACCCCAGTACGCCGGTTCTATATAGAGGAAAAAGGTCGCACTGTGTGAAAGTCGGGTCCCGGGAGGCTGGGAATAAAATCCTGCGCCGCCGATTATCCGGTTTTTGTAATGCATGCACCAGAGAGAGACGACCCCGGACTGGATGTAAGACCATAACGCCAAGGTTGCCTCCATGGAAACCGGAGGAATGGATTCGAAATGCTCTGCTATCTCGGGGATATTGCATAACTCATTGATACGTCCAAGTTCCGACTCCTGGACAGAGCAAAACCGAACCTGTGCGGAGATACTATCAGCCATGAGCTAGTGTGGGAAGGCGGATACAATAAATATATCGTGCGTGGCATGGACGGATAAAGGGATGACAGGAATCGCTGTGAAAAAAAGCATTACAGCAATTTTGCGGTCAAAAACATATTGAAAGGGCGACATAATGGTGTTTCTGATCAGGATATCTCGGGAAATCCCATCAGGCGAAGTAAGGTATTTTCATCTAATAGAAATATTTGCTGTGCATGGTCGCCATCATTAAAGCCAACCAAAACCAATACAATACCAGATGACTATAGTTGCATGCCTAGGAGTGGGCAGAATAGGCGGAGAAGTTGCATACGTTTCTGCCCTCAGAAAATTTGCCGACGAACTCGTCCTGTTTGATATCAGCGAACCCCTGCAGCATGCACAAAAACTCGATATAATTCACGGGATGGATATTCCCGTATCCACAAATACCGCCGACCTCAAAGATGCCGACTACTGTATCTTTTCGGCCGGCTACTCGCGTTCTCCCGGAATAAAAACACGTGCCGATCTTTTTGATAAAAATCTCCCGATCGCAAAGGAATCCGCAGAACTCCTGAAAGGATTCACCGGCAAACTCATCGTCGTTACCAATCCAATGGACGTCTTTACCTGGTATTTTGCGAAGCAGAGCGGTCTTGAAGAGAGTCAGGTCGTCGGGTTCGGCGGTCTTCTCGACAGCAGACGGTTCACCGTAGCACTCCAATCTATGGGTATCGAAGCAGAGGGTCAGGTCCTCGGCGAGCATGGCGAACATCAGGTCCCGCTTTTCTCCAGTCTGGACATCGACACCCCTATCCCAGTAAGGGAAGAGATCCTGACTGGTCTTCGCGGCTCTTCGATGCCGGTGATCAAAGGAAAAGCCGGCACGGTTTTTGGTCCGGCTTATCACATCGTATCTATGATGGAGCGAATCGAGAAAGGAAAAAAGATCATCTGTTCCCTTCCGGCAAACGGTGCTTACGGGATAGAAGATTGTTCAATTGGACTTCCGGCAGTAGTAACACGTTCCGGTGCAAAAATCGATGAAAGCCTGAAGCTTGATCCCTGGGAACAGGAAAAACTCCTTGATGCCGCGGATTTCTTACAGGGACTTTGCAGGAGAGTATAAATGGAAATTGCCATCAATCAGGCAGAATACTCAAATGCGCCTGGAGGTCCGGTCGTTCACATATTCGGACGCGAAGCGGACGGGACCCCTCATCAGCTGAAAGTCACCGGATTTCGTCCTTACTTCTGGGTCCGTGAAAGCGAAGCCGATAAACCTCACACGGAAAAGATCGACGTCACCCAGGATAGGGGGATCTCCATCAAAGGTGAACCTCTTCGACGGATATACACCGAGAAACCCGGAGACGTCAGAAATATCAGGGAAAACTATCACCATTTCGAAGCCGACATTCCGTTTGCCACCCGGTTTCTGATCGACACCGGTCTTACCGGGGGGGTCCGTGCTCCATCAGATGAGTGTTCTTTCGCCGAACTTTCACCGGCAACGGTGATCTCCAGACCTCGGGTCTGCATGTGTGATATCGAGTGTGATGACAGGAACGGATTTCCCGAACCTGAACGTGATCCGCTCACCTGCATAACCTGCCACGACTCATTTGATGACCAGTATACGACCTTTGTTCTGAACGGAAAAACCAAAGGGGTGTATGATAAAGCTGCACCTCTCCCGAGCGGATGTTTTTCTGACAGTCATATCATCCTATCCTATGACACCGAACGCGATCTCTTCACCGGATTCATAGACTACATCCGGGAGAAGGATCCTGACATCCTCTCCGGCTGGAACTTCATCGACTTCGACGCCGAGTATATCCTCAAGCGTGCCGAAACCCTTGGATTCCGGACCGAAGTCTTTGCCCGTATGCCGGGGATGACCGAGAGAAATGCGATGAGAGGCCGGGTCATCTTCGATCTTCTTGCTGCATACAAGAAAATGCAGGGAAGTCAGAAGGAGTCGTATCGTCTGGATGCCGTCGCCGAAGATGAACTCGGCGAGACAAAAGTGCGGTACACCGGAACCCTCGGAGATCTCTGGGACAATGACCCTCTGAAAATGGTGGAGTACAACTTCAAGGATGTCGAGCTCTGTGTTGGAATCAACAAAAAGAACAACATCATCGAGTTCTATCAGGAAGTAGCCCGGTATGTGGGCTGTCCTCTCGACAAAACACTGAACTCGTCGAATGTGATCGACATCTATATCCTCAGAAAAGCGTTCGGCAAATTTATCCTTCCGTCCAAAGGAAACGCTTCGGGCGAGGAGTTTGAGGGAGCAACAGTCTTTGCTCCGAGCAAAGGCGTCAGAGAGAATGTCATCGTTCTGGATCTGAAATCACTCTATCCGATGGCGATGATGACCCTCAACGCCTCTCCGGAAACGAAGTCTCCCGACGGTGAGATCCATGCACCAAACGGGATAAGATTCAAAAAATCCCCGGACGGTCTGACCCGGTCGATCATCAGCGAGCTGATGGCCGAACGTGACGACCGGAAAAAACTCAGAAATAGTTTTCCGTTCGGATCGGATGAGTATACTCTGTATGATATGCAGCAGAATGTGCTGAAGGTGATCATGAACACGTATTACGGCGTCTCGGGCTTCTCCAGATTCCGGCTGTATGATCGGGACATCGGAGCTGCCGTCACCTCGGTTGGTCGTGCGATCATCCAGCACACGAAAGCAGTTATCACCAAACGCGGGTATGAGGTGATCTACGGGGATACTGATTCATGTTTTGTCCAGATCCCCCCCATGTCTCTCGAAGAAACAATGAAGGTTGCCCGTGAGATCGAAGAAGAACTTAATGCCAGCTATCAGGCATTCTCAAAGGAGACTCTTGGCGCAGATATGAACTTCTTCTCGATCAAGTTCGAGAAAATCTACCGGAGATTTTTCCAGGGAGGAGCAAAGAAGCGGTATGCGGGTCATCTCATCTGGAAAGAGGGACAGGATATTGATAAGATCGACATAACCGGCTTTGAGATGAAGAGATCGGATTCCGCGCAGATCACCCGCGAGAGCCAGGAGCGGGTTCTGGAGATGATCCTGAAAGGAGACGGAAAGGAAGATGTCAAAATGTATCTTCCGGAGGTGTTGAACTTTTACCGTGAAGGAAGATGCCCCCTCGAAAAGGCAGGCATTCCGAGCGGTATAAACAAGTCTCTTGCCGATTATGCTCATCTGGATTCACACGGAAGGGGAGCCATCTACTCAAATAAATATCTGGGGACAGACTTCAAACGCGGCAGTAAGCCCAAGCGGCTTTACATCAAGCGGACAAATATACCCGAAAAATATCCGGAGACAGATGTGCTCTGCTTTGAGTATCCAGATCAGATCCCGACGGGGGCGTTTGAGATCGACTGGGAAACGATGCTCGAAAAAACGATTCAGGCACCTCTTAACCGGATCTTCGATGCACTCGACTGGGACTGGGACGAATTTGATCCGACCAAGTCCAAAAAGACAACGCTGGATATGTTCTTCTAAGGAAAGGATACGGCATGTAGGAAAATGTGCTGTCATAACACCCGATACGCGCCGCGCCGCTACCAAATATTTCCGAAAACACTAATTCCTGACTAAGGGACTTTTTTCAAAAAAGTATGATAAATTGAGAGCTTTGGCAAAAACCTTAGTTCCCAACAATTATCCGGACCGGAGTCGGGAGTTTGTATCCACTGTGAAGAAGTGCATCCTTTGCCTGATCGATATACTGCTCGGTTGTCCAGACGGTGAAAATACGCTGTCTTTCTTCAACACGGGCTGCAGTTCCGACTGGTTTGCCGAATGCAAGTCTCATACCTTCAGAAATACGGTCCGCACCAGCACCAGTTGCCTGCTTATGTTCACGGAGAACGTGGTGAGGATATGGTCTGATCTTTAAGTGGAAATTGTTTCTTCCGACGTCTTTCATCAGACGTCTGTTCATATTGATACGTGCAGCTTCCATTGCCGTGTGACGGATCTGGCATGCTTCAAGTGCTTCAAGATGAATTGCGACCGGGAACTCTTCTGAAAGATTTCCCATATCAAACGTTACAACTTTTACGCCCGGTACACCACCCATATATTCACGGCGGCAATATGCCTTCTTGGCGAGCTTATTATACATTCGTGCTGGCTTTCTTACCATTTTTAGTTACTCCTAGCTCTCTTAAATGTGCAAACTACGTTAGTTGGAAACCATATTAAATGTTCTTATTCCCCGCCTCTAATTTCTCGATTTCGGCGAGAACATCTTTCCTGAGTTTGGCAAACTCTACACTAGTCCTATCACGGGGTCTTGGTAGAGGATTTGGATATATTTCATAAATTCTTCCCGGACGAGGAGTGAGAATGACGATTTTATCAGAAAGATAAACTGCTTCATCAACACTGTGCGTAACGAAAATTACCGTCTTTTTCGTTTCCTCCCAAATCTGGAGAAGCTCACGCTGCATTTTATTCCGGGTCTGCGCATCGAGCGCGCCAAACGGTTCGTCCATCAGCATGACGGCCGGATCTGTTGCAAGAGCCCGGGCAACTGCCGCCCGCTGACGCATGCCCCCGGATAATTCGTATGGGTAGCTGTCGCCAAATCCGGCGAGACCTACCAGCGCAAGACGCTTGTTGACTTCGGCGATCCTCTCTTCATTTGGAACGCCGGTCATCTCTAAGCCGAACCCTACATTCTCCGCGACGGTACGCCACGGATAAAGAGAGTATTCCTGAAAGACCATCGTCATCTTCGGGGAGGGACCGTCAACGATCTTTCCATCGATCGAAACGGTTCCACTGGTCGGAACATCAAGCCCCCCTATCATTCGAAGAAGGGTGGTTTTTCCACAACCGGAAGGTCCGAGCAGGCAGACGAATTGACCGTCATGGACCTCGAGATTGACATGCTCCAGAGCAGTGACGTCACCTTTCCGTGAGGAGAACGTCTTTGTGGCGTCCTCCACTTTCACCCATACCTTATCCCAGTCAGTCATTTGTCAAGCACCTCCCAGGCGAACTTTTTCCGCAGAACATACTGGAAGAACTGATCCATAAAGATGCCGATGATGCCGATGGCGATCATGCCGGCGATGACCATCTGGATCTGACCCCAGTTATATGTGTACATGATAAGATATCCAAGACCCGACACGGTTCCCGGCATCATTTCCGCAGCGACAACACTCATCCAGGCAATACCGAAGCCGACGCGAAGCCCATTCCATATGGCAGGACCCGCGGCCGGAACGATGACCTTGGTGATGATCTGGCGCTCATTTGCCTGATAGATCCGGGCTGTTTCGATCCAGCTTTTCCTCACCCTTTTCACACCATCTATAGTATTGACAAGGATCGGAAAGATACAACCGATCACGATGATAAACAGGATCGGAGTAAGACCCAACCCGAACCAGGCAAGGGATAAAGGCACCCAAGCCATGGGCGGGATGGGGCGAAGGATCTGGATCAGACTATCGGAAAACTGTTCAAGAACAGAATACCTGCCGAGAATGATTCCCAGAGGGACTGCGACCAGGCAGGCGATGATAAATCCAAGCGTTACCCGGTAAATACTGACCCAGCTGTTTTCCAGGAGACTTCCGCAGCCGTAAAGATCGGCAAACGGCGTCATAAAGACGGCGAGAACATTTTCCACCCGGGGAAGGATGTATGCATTGTTCATCAGAATCGCTGCAACTTCCCACAAAATGAGAACGAGTGCCGGAAGTATCAGCTTAATGTACCATTTCATGATCTGTGGTGTTCACCATCCTCTTTAATGTATGACATTTTACAGGATATCAAATGTGTTACTTGTTTTACGCCGGAACATATTATATATCTCACTAGAGAGACATCCTGGAAATATAAAAATACGCAAAAAATGTGAGTGGGTTTACGCGGATTTGACCACGTAGGCGATGCCGGCATAATCAAGAGCCGACTTCAGCATGACATCCTGGATAGAGCCGAGCTGGGGATCACCGAGAACAACATTTTTGCCTTCGGCGCTGCGTGACTTCACCCAGGCAACAAACCCATCCCAATCGTTGGCCGGGGAGGAGAGATAAGCTACAAGTCCGGATCCTTCAAGCATGATCGGTGAGAGGATCTTGAGACTCATGTCACCGGTACTCTTATCAACTGCGCTGATAAAAGGCGGAGTGCCGGCAAGTGCATACTGAATGGCATTCTGCTGGAGAAGGGTCATCAGCTGGGATCCGCCGGTTCCTTCGACAAGTTTGACATCGGCGACCTTCTGACCGTTGATGTAGAGTTCGGCATCAGTGATCTTACCGGTCTTTTCCGTGACAGGTTTCAGGTAACAGTTATAGGTATTCTTGAAGTATTCCCAGTCCTTCAGGAGAACGAACAGGGGTGCGTGATGATCACTGGGTAGGTATCCGATCGAGATGGTCGATGTAGGAGCAGGCGTGATGAATATTCCGCTTTCTACCTGTGCAACTGCCGAATCATACGGACCAAAGTCGTAAAGGATTGCTGCAGACTCATCCTTAGATGTCGATGCGAGTTTTGCAGTAACAAGACCAAGTTCACGCTGGGACTGGATAAACGCCTCATTGCTGTCCATCCAAGACTCGGTAACTTCGCTGGAGAACTTGATCGTCGGAATCGAGGTCTTCATCACATCAATCGAACTGACGGTCACATTTCCATAGGTCAGATTCTGACTCGAGAAGAGCCAGTCGGCGGTCAGGACTGCTGCTTTATCCGGATAATCGTTGATATATTTGTTTCCAAGGATCATCAGAGCCGTAAGGCTTGATGCGACATCAGGATTCTCCAGAGCTTTGGAGTTGGCACCGAACACACAGCAGGTATGATTTTTCCAGGTTCCTTCAGGTGGAAGATCCTGACTATATGAAATCACTTTTCCGATGTTACCTTCTAAGGCAACGGCAACAAAAGGCTGCCAGTTGATGTAACCGTCGATCTGGCCGGTTGCAAGAAGTCCGGGCATTGTTCCGGCTCCGGTATAGAGAATCTCCACGGTAGCATTGTCACTTCCGGGGTCGGTACATCCTGCGGTAAAAACCACCATGACACACATAACGAATGCCATAAAAATCAGAATCAGCTTTTTCTGCATATATCTATGTTGGCTTATCGAGGGTATCAATTAATCGCAATGCAATGTATAAAGTTATGTCTAAAATTTTCGATTTTAATATACATTAACACAACACAGTATAATTCACCCTCATTTTCAAGAATTTTGTATCCTTAAAGAGATTCACCACGGCGCCACTGAAAAACCTTTCTTTTAATGTGGTTTAGAAACAACATAGTAAGAACAAATGAGAATATTACTACTTGGTGCCGGAGCTGTAGGACTCTCAATCGCGGCAAAATTATCGAAATATGCAGAAGTCTTTGCTGTATGCCGGGAAAGATGCAGTACATCTATAGAAAAAGACGGGTTTTACCTGACAGGCATCTGGGGGACGGAGACTTTCCGGTTTCCCTGCGGTACAGTCCCTCCCAAAGGATCATGGGATTATATCATTATCTCCACCAAAGCAGCCGCCACACGGGAGATCTGCGAGCAGTATAATCATCTATTCGGTGAGGCAGAGGTAGTAAGTCTTCAAAACGGAATCGGCAATGAAGAGATCATTGCCGAGTACACAGACCATGTGCTTGGGGCAATGATCATTACCGGATTTGAGTGGAAAGCCGACAATGCGGTTTTTGTATCCGTCGACGGCGGTGAGACGGCCTTTGGCAGATTCCCAAGTGGGAAAGATGCAAAAGCAGACTGCCTAGCGGAGTTGTTCAACAAAGCAGGAATGCGGGCGACCTCCTCTGAAAACATCAGAGGTACAGTCTGGTCAAAGGCATTGTACAGCTGTTCTCTGAATCCGCTCGGCGCAATCATGGAATGTCCCTACGGAGAACTGCTCAGAGAACCTGCCTGGACCATCATCACCAGTATCGTTCACGAAGCATTCGAGGTTGCACGCGCAGAAATGGTCATACTAACCCAGAAGACCGCGGACGAGTATCTTGAGTTCCTGAAGACGAAAAAAATACCCCCGACAGCCGCGCATTTCTCCTCAATGTATCAGGATATTGCTGCGGGCCGCAAAACCGAGGTGGATTACATCAATGGGGCGATCGTAGCACTCGGAAAAAGACACAATATCCCCACACAGGTGAATGAAACGATCGTCAATCTCACGCATTTCAAAGAGGAGCTGTCATGCCGATAAAACGATCTGCGATGATTCTTGCAGGCGGCGAAGCAAGGCGGGTAAATGGACGCGAGAAATATCTGTTTTCCTATCGGGGATGTTCCTTCATCTCCCGACTTGTGATGACTTTCGAAGGGCTCGTTGATGAGATTGTCATCGTTGCAAAAAATGAGAGGCAAACCGAGCATTTTGCAGGACTACCCGCAATCGTCAGATGTACCTGGGATAAAAAATCCGGACTCGGGCCAATCGGGGGAATCTCAGCAGGTCTCGACGAGATACAGGGAGATATGGTGTTTATCTCGGCATGTGATATGCCCACCGTCCATAAACCGATCGTACAATATCTGTTTGAAAACATCGGAGAATATGATGCAATCATCCCTGAATGGGAAAACACCGACCTTGAACCGCTCCATGCAGTCTACAGAGTATCAGCACTCAGAGAGTATATCGCAAAACATGAGTCACTTTCGCTCCGCGACATGATCAATACGCTGAACACAAAACGAATCCCTCCCGAGATGTTTCGAACGATCGATCCACAACTTGAAAGTTTCAGAAATGTGAATACGCTGGAAGAGCTTCTTGCCATGGGTCCCGAAGCCGCATATCAGGAAAAACATCCTGAGAAGTAACACATCTACGATTTCGTGCGAATCAAGCCGTTGGATAAAACAGCAATAAAAAAAAGACGAAGTTATGACTCGTCTTCGTCTGACTCTTCTTCCTCTTCCTGTTTGAGCTCGACATTGGCGATATCAAACTGGCGGAAAGCGAGTTTCTTTGCTTTGATAATATTTCTGCCTTCTTTACCGATGGCAAGACCGCGGTCGGCATCTGCAACCTCGATATAGGCAACTTCAGTATTTTCCTCTTCATCCTCTTCGAAGATGACAGTCTGTACCTGGACAGGGAGGAAACAATTTCTGATAAACTGAACTTTATCTGGATTGTATTCAACGACCTCGACCTTCTTACCGAAAGCGTCAGATGCCTTCTTGATGCTGGCACCCTTCTTTCCGATTGCAAGTCCCATCTCTCCGGGGTTGATAACAAAGAGGATGCGGCCGAATTTATCATCGACAACACAGTCTCTTGCACCTGCACCGGTGAGATTCTCAAACTGGGCAATCATACGCATGGCGTCTTCGGAAATAGTAATCTCACTCATATTTATTCACTCTTAAGGGAGAGGATATCGGATTCGCCCGCATTAACGATCGCAAGGACACTGATCATGTGGTCACGACCACATTCTTTACCGAGCTGACGGGAGCTTCCTTTGAATTCATAAAGGGGGATGCTTTCGTTTGCTGCAAGAAATGCTCGGACTTTAATCGGGGCATTCTTTGCGATGATGACGAGTTCTGCTTTGTTTTCAGCAACGATTTTCTCAACAGAGTTCTGGCCGAGGGTGACCTCGCCGGTTTTCATTGCTCTTCTTAAAGATAAGTTGAAATCCATTTTTTTTTCACCTTTTTGAGGTTCACTGCACTCTGGACAAGACTCAGGGGAGGTGAGTCCCAAACAGTATTCTTGTCCTTCCCGCAGGCCGCCGGCTTCATACATGAGACCGGGAAGTTTCTTCAGGAGTTTCTTCAGGAGTTTCCTTCAAAACTCTGTATATATTAACACCCAGAAATAATGAAGGTATCCTCACACGAACGAAAATGATACAAATACTGGAACGAAAAAAAAGGAGAAGATTAATCTCTTCCGTAGAAGCCGTGACCGGAGTCCCTTCTGGGGGCTGCCGGTCCGCTGCTTCCGCGGCTGAAACTTCTTCTGTCACCGCTGCCGGAACTCCGGTCCCCGCTACGGTAGTTACTTCCGCCACTACTTCCGCCACGATTTCCGTAGGAGGAGCCGCCACTACTTCCACCGCGGTTTCCATAGGAGGAGCCGCCGCTTCTGTATCCACCAGAGGAACCTCCGCGCCGGTCTCCGCCTGAGCTGGATGATCCGCCGCTTCTGTATCCGCCAGAGGAACTTCCACGCCGGTCTCCGCCTTTGTCCCGGTCACGCTCATGTTCCTCTTCTTCAGCAGTACGTGGTGCTGCGATGGAGATCTCAAGTTCCTGACCACGGATGGTCTTGGAACCCATGACCTCGGCAACAAGATTTGCATGCTCTAAGGGAACATCGACATAGGAGTAGTTGTTGTACAGATCGATCCTGCCAATTGAGGAGCCCGGGATGTCGCACTCGCCTGCAAAGGCTCCGACGATATCCTTCGGGCGGATCTGTTGGTTCTTACCAAGGGAGATCCTGAATCTGACCATACCCGCCTCAGCACCGCTGCTTTCAACGGTCCCGGGCGTAAACGTCTCAGAGATTGAGGCAGAGGGTTGAAGAGGCTTAATGTCCTCACTTTGACTGACATTCTTACCGGAATCAAGGTGCATCTTCAGAAGAGCTGCCGCGACCTGAATACTGGTCACTTCTGCTGTGGATTCAGAGTCTGTCTCGGTTTCCGTCTCAAGAAGCTGCTCAACGAGGGGAAGATACATCTCAAGATTTCCTGAAGCCATGATATCCCGGACTTTGTCCAGGAAGATCTGCTGTTTCATCTCAGCTACATCATCCAAAGTCGGCAGAGGGGTCTTGGCGATCTGGATCTTTGCATACCGCTGGATATCCCTGAGTTTGTAGATCTCACGTGGAGCAACAAACGTCACGGATTTTCCGGCCCTGCCTGCACGGGCAGTTCTGCCAATACGGTGTACATAATACTCGACATCCTGCGGAACATCATAATTGAATACAATATCCACATCATCAACATCGATACCGCGTGCTGCAACATCCGTTGCAATCAGGACATCGATGGTACCGGCCCGGAAGCGTGCCATGACACGATCCCGCTGCTGCTGCTTCATATCTCCGTGGAGAGCTTCCACAAAGTATCCGCGCGCCTGCATCCGGCTCATTAAATCATCCACCGTTCTCTTCGTGTTACAGAACACGAGTGCGAGTTCGGGGTTGTTCATATCAAGAGTGCGGCAAAGTGCTTCGAGTTTGTCGCGTTCTCTGACCTCGATATAGGTCTGCTCGATCTGAGGGACCGTAAGTTCCTTACGGGTGATCTTCAGGAACTGAGGGTCATGCTGGAACCTTCTGGTGATGTCCAGGATCGGCTGCGGCATTGTGGCCGAGAACAGGATAGTCTGCCGGTCCTTTGGTGTATCTCGGAAAATATCCTCGATATCATCACGGAATCCCATATCAAGCATCTGATCAGCTTCATCAAGGATGAACATCTTGATCGAGTCGAGATGCAGGGTCCCACGTTTGATGTGATCAATTACACGACCCGGGGTTCCGATGACGACCTGCACATTGCCTTTGAGGGCACGGAGCTGGCGGTCGATCGGCTGTCCACCGTAAATCGGGACTACATTCAGCCCTTTTTTATATTTCATCAGCCGAGAGAATTCCTCGGCGGTCTGTATTGCAAGTTCCCTTGTTGGTGACAGGACAAGTGCCTGTACATTTTTGTTATCTGGATCAAGCCTTTCAATAATTGGAATCCCAAACGCTGCCGTTTTTCCCGTTCCCGTCTGAGCCTGCCCCGTTACATCTTTCCCATCAAGGATCTGTGGTATTGCCATTACCTGAATTGGTGTTGGCTCCTCAAATCCCATGTCGCCTATCGCCTGAAGTATTTCTTCAGAGATCGCGAAATCCGCGAATGTTTTTGTTTCCTCCATTCTTCTTACATATGAGCGTTATGAGGTTATAGAATGGTTGGTGGCATTTTTGGAGAGACGGTGTAACTATCATAATGCATGAGAAGCAAATATTCACCTAGAATGGTACGGGTATTTATAGCAGTTGAACCTGCCGAAGAGATAAGAGATAGACTGGAACAAGCCGGAATGTCGCTTCGGGAATCAAATGCACGACTGACTCTGCCAACAGCAGATCAAATGCATATCACGCTGAAGTTTTTGGGAGAGGTCCAAACGAGCAGCATTCCAAAGATCGCCACTACTCTGGAAAAAGTGAAGGGCACACCATTCCAGTTGACCGCAGCACGGGTCAGTACGTTTGGTCAGCGGGTAATCAAAGCTGAGGTGACCGATCAGGGATCCTGTGCAGCTCTTGCAAAACAGATCGACGGATTCCTGCTCCCGCTCGGATTTCCAAAGGAAACACGACCGTTTTCCCCCCACATCACCCTTGCACGAATAAAGGAATACGCACCCGATCTTGCGGCAAAGACAGACATACTCCAAGATAAGGAGTTTGGCACATGTATGATAGATGAGATACTCCTAAAGCAGAGTACATTAACCTCCAAAGGATCAATATATACCACACTTGCCCGGGTGAAGTTATGAGAGATAAAATAGAAGAGGAGGTATTAGAGAACGTTCGACCGGCGGATGAGGAGCGGCGCGAAGTTCAGGAAATGGGGCAAAAACTCATCGATGCAGTGGTCCGGATCGCCGGCGTGCCGGCAATGATGACAGGGTCCGTGGCACGAGGAACGTGGGTACGCGGAGACAAAGACATCGACATCTTCATGCTGTTTCCTCCTTCACTATCCCGGGATGAACTGCAGGAAAAAGGACTTGCCGCTGCATACGGCGTGGTGGAAATGTTCAACGGCTCATCCGAAGAGAAGTATGCCGAACATCCCTACCTGAATGCCGTTATCGATGGATTCGATGTGGATCTGGTCCCCTGCTACCATGTTGCATCGACCGCAGAGATGAAATGTGCAGTCGACCGGACACCATTCCACACCAGATACCTGCTTGACCGAATCGGAAGCCTCCGGGACGACGTCCTCCTTATGAAACAGTTTGCAAAAGGCGGAGGAGTATACGGATCAGACCATATGACCGGTGGATTCTCCGGATACCTCTGCGAACTGCTCATCCTCGCATACGGCGGATTTACCGAACTTCTCCAGGCCGCAGCAACGTTCCGTTATGGAGAGGTCATCGACATCGAAGGATTCTACCCGGACAAAAAAACGATAAGAAAACTGTTCTCCGAACCGCTGATTGTCATTGATCCGACCGATAAAGCCAGAAATGTGGCGGCAGCATTAACACCGACACGCTTCTCCGAGTTCATGGAGCTTGCCCGGGACTACTGCGCCAAACCGGATCCATGTTACTTCATCCCGGATGCACCCACGTCGATCTCAAAGCAGGAATTCACAGAGACACTGGAAAAACGCGGAACCACAATGCTGGCCTTATCCTTTAAGACCCCGGCATACGTTCCAGACACGGTCGTCCCTCAACTGAGAAAAACGATGGAATCCATCAAAAATCAGCTGGTCGGCGAAGACTTTCCCGTTCATCGGGCGGAAGTGGCGATGGGGACTGAACGCTGCCTTATCCTCTTCGAACTGCTTGTTGCGACCCTCCCGTCGATCATCCTTCGGGAAGGACCGCCCGTCTGGGTGCATGACAATGCGGACAGTTTCGTGGAAAAATATCTCCGGGAAAATGAGCACGCAGGGCCGTGGATCAGTGAGGACCGGTATTACACCGAGGTCACTCGCAAATACACACATGCCTTTGACCTTCTGGCAGATCCACAGAAAATTCTCTCCGGTTCTATCGGAAAACATGTGAGAATGTCTATGGAAGAAGGATACAAAGTACTCGTAGGCGAGGAGATATGGTCGCCCGAGTTCGCCTTCTTCCTCTCGGCATACTTTGCGAAAAGCTCACATGCTGTCAGAAAACTTCGGGTTATTGATCAGAGATGACACTATCAGAGATCCTGAAAGAAAATTCGCCCGCACTTGTCGCCCTCTCAGGAGGGACAGACAGTATGACTCTGCTCGCTGCATTCGTCAAAGAGAGACTGCCGGTTTCCGCTATCACGATCCGATCTGAGTTTACCGTGCCCGAAGAAGTTACACGGGCAGAGAAGTTCGCACGAAAGCTCGGCGTAGACTGGACCGTCATCGACGTTTCTGTGTTATCCGATGAACGTCTGTGGTTCAACCCGCCGAACCGGTGTTATATCTGCAAAAAACTCATCATGACCGCACTTCTCGAATTTGCTGACGGAAAAACAGTCTGTGACGGGACACATGCGGACGACTCCGCAGAAGACCGACCCGGGAGAAAAGCCCTAATGGAACTTGGTATCATCAGTCCGTTTGCATTGGCAGGTATCGGAAAAAAAGAGATTTACTCACTAGCAAAGGAACTTGGCGTCACGATAATTCCCTCATCTTCGTGTCTTGCTACACGGATTCCGTTCGGCGAGGAGGTCACCGAAGACAACATGAAAAAAATCGCAGAAGCCGAATTGTTCCTGCGGGAAAAAGGGATCTCAGAAATGCTTCGTGTACGTCTTTCATCAGGACACGCCGTCATCGAAACAGAAAAAAATGAGAGAGACAAAGCAGAATTATATTTAGATGATCTGAAAACCTTCGGGTTTTCCACAATAACATTCACAGAATACAAAACAGGAGGAGAAAACTCATGGAACAAAATACAGCAGTAATGGTTCGGATCGGGGAGCTCTGGCTCAAAAGCGAACCGGTAAAAAAACAGTTCATGCTTGCCTTGACACGAAACATCAAAACGGCTCTGGACGCACAGAAAATCGACTACTCCATCGAGGAGTATCGGGGCCGCATCCTGATCTTCGGCGACACAAAACGAATCGCCCCGATCGTTTCAAAGATCTTCGGTATCGTTGATGTCAGTATCTGCGAGACCACCACAAACCAGCCGGAAGACATGGCAAAAACGGCCCTCAAGTTTGCTGAGAAAAAACTTAAGCCAGGTATGCGGTTTGCGGTCAGGGCACGACGTCAGCATGTGAGCGGATTTACGAGCCAGCAGCTTGCCAGCATGATCGCCGATGTGATCTGGGAGAAGATCCCTGATTTCGTCGTCGATTTGGACGACCCCGAATATGAAGTTTTTGTCGAGGCACGGGAATACGGAGGTATCGTGTACGATGAAAGGATCCCGGGACAGGGAGGTCTCCCCCTTGGAACAGCAGGACGTGCCGTGACCCTTCTCTCAGCTGGTATCGACTCACCTGTCGCCGCATGGCTCATGATGAAACGAGGTGTGATAATCTCCGGTCTTTTCATGGACGGGGGCAGATGGGCGGGGCCTGCCACGCGGTATCTGGCTATGGACAACGTACGGATCCTTTCCACCTGGTGTCCCGGGCGCGGCATTCCCCTCTGGATCGCGAACCTTGAACCGTTCTTCGATGCGATGACAAACTCCTGCGACCGGCATTATACCTGCCTCTTCTGTAAGAGATTTATGATGCGGGTGGCCGAAGGCGTAGCAGAGCAAAACAAAATGGAGGGGATCGTTTCCGGAGAAAATCTCGGTCAGGTGGCATCCCAGACGTTACAGAATATGGGCGTGATTACTGCCTCGGTGAAGCTCACGGTCCTGCGCCCTCTCCTTACCTATGACAAAGAGGAGATTGTGGCGATCTCCCGGCGGATCGGCACATATCATGAAAGTCCGGGCGATACTGGATGCCTTGCGGTCCCCAAAAAACCGGCAACACGTTCTGCTCAGGAGCTTATCGACTCCGAGGAGAACAAACTTGACATGGATAAACTCGTCCGAGAAGCTGTCCTGTCAGCCGAACTCTGGATCGCAAAGGACGGAGAGATATTCCAGAAAATACTCTCCGAGTGAGCAATCAGTTTTTTCCTCTTAACAACACACAATCTATTTTTACCACAACGACTAATATCATAAGGTCCGGAGCCGAGATAGTCTAGTCCGGAAAGGCGGTGGCCTTGAAAGCCTCTGGTAGTAATACCTCGGGAGTTCAAATCTCCCTCTCGGCGCCATTTTGAATCAGTCTCTTTTCGCTGTCTTTATCTCCGTTATCGACCAATATAATTTCATATGTGTATCGCAGTTCCCGCAGAAATTCTTGAAATCCGCGACGGAAATGTCGCACTCGTTGATTACGGTGAACTCCAGCAGGAGGTTCGCATCGATCTTGTTGATGTAAAAGTCGGCGAGTTTGTTCTTGTACATGTCGGGTTTGCCATACAGCGGCTCTCGCGAGAGGAAGGATTGGAGACGCGGGAACTGTTTAAAGAAGTATATAAAGCAATGGAAGAACCGGACCATGCATGAATCCGGGATCGCCTACGATGTATACGTGACTTCAAAACGGGCGGCCGAAGAGAATCACGCAAAACTGGTGAAAACCATTTATGTGGATATCGGATCCATGGCCATGGTAAACCCTGAACAAGTGGAGTTCATGTTCCATACATTTATCACTGACGATCCGATGTTCGCGGAGACAAAACTCGTTTTTAATACCATTCTTCCTATTGCCGAGTGCACATGCGGATACAAGGGGCCGGAGATCTTTGTCTGTCCCAACTGCGGCAAACTGCCCCACATGATTCAGGGAAGAGAGATCTTGGTGAAAAATCTTGAAATCGAAACAGGTGAATCTGAATGAAAAAGGATACTGAAGTAAATATGATGCACGGTGCCGGCGGAGAGGTAATGGGAGAACTTCTCCAGACGCTCACGGCATTCAAAAACAATAATGCAGGCGGGATCGGCCTCGAGTCGCTGGATGACGGCTCGACCTTCACGGTCGGAGGAAAAACCATCGTTTTAACGACTGACTCGCACGTGGTAAAACCGATCTTTTTCCCCGGAGGAGACATCGGCAGGGTCGCGGTCTCCGGAACAGTCAACGATCTTGCCGTAATGGGTGCACGGCCAATCGCTCTGACCTGTGCAATGATCATTGAGGAAGGATTTCCAATCGCAGATCTCGAAAAGATTGTTGCTTCGATGGATGAAGCCTTAGGCGAAGTCGGCGCATCGATCATCACCGGCGACACGAAAGTTGTAGAGAAGGGAAGTCTGGACGGAATCGTGATCAACACTGCGGGGGTCGGCGTGATCGAGGACGAAGGATTCCTGATTCGTGACAAAAACCTCACGGTCGGTGACAAGATCATCGTATCAGGAACACTCGGCGACCACGGACTCGCCATCGTTTCATACAGAGAAGGTTTCGATCTTGGCGATCAGCTGAAGTCCGACGTTGCCCCGCTCTGGAAGATGATCAAGGCGGCGATGAAGGCGGCCGGGACAGATAACATTCACGCAATGAAGGACCCGACCCGCGGAGGCTTCGCCGCATGCATCAACGAGATGGCACGCAAAGCCGGCGTAAAAGTCGTCGTGAGCGAGGATACCGTCCCCATCAGGGAAAGCGTTGCTTCCGCCGGATCACTGCTCGGAATTGATCCTCTGCAGGTCGCAAACGAAGGAAAATGTGTCATGGGTGTCGCCCCAGAGGCGGCAGAACGTGTCCTGGCCGCCCTGAAAAACCACCCATACGGGAAAAATGCCGCGATCATCGGTGAAGTGGTTGAAGGATCCGGTGTTGTTATGCAGACACGGATCGGCGGCGAACGGTTCATCGAACCGCCGCTTGGAGATCCGGTTCCAAGAGTTTGCTGAATATGACCGAACTGATTCTTTCCAATGCACGGATGCCTGATGGAAGAATCGCAGATATCTCCATAGATCAGGGAATCATTACCCACATTGGAAGTTCCGGACATGCAGAAAGAGTAATTAACTGCAGAAACCGGCTCTGCATACCTGCCGCTACTGACATACATGTCCATATGCGTGATGGAAGTCAGGCCGCTAAAGAGACCTGGAAAACGGGCACACAGGCGGCGGCGGCAGGAGGAGTAGCTACGGTCGTCGACCAGCCAAACACCATCCCCCCGATGGAATCTGTGGAAAACTTTACGAAGAGGGTCTCCCTAGCTTCGAAGGAATCCTTCTGCCATTTCGGGATAAACGGTTCGGTTACCGAAAATGCTGATATACCAGGTCTGATTCAGGCGGGGGTCCTTGCATTCGGAGAGATGTTTGCTGCACCTTCAAGCTATGGAAATGCCCTTACCGTTGATGTGATCCGTGACTCCCTGAAGATCCTTGCGGATTACAATATGCTTGTGACCGTCCATGCAGAAGAAGTGAAGGACGGAGAGGTACACTCTCTTGCGGAACATTCACATTCCCGTCCAATATCTGGAGAGTTAAAAACCATACGACTCGTGCAGGATCTCGCACCTTCAGGCGCAAAACTGCACATATGTCATGTCAGCAGCGCTGAGGTGTTTGACACAATAAAAGGCAGCTTCGAAGTTGCACCTCACCATCTGTTTTTGTCCTATGAAGAGACAACACCGGAAAACACCTTCTGGAAAATGAACCCCCCGCTCCGCTCGAAAAAGGAGCGGCTTCTTCTCATGGAGAACGTCTCAAAGATCCCTGTGATCGCATCGGACCATGCCCCGCACACAATACAAGAAAAATCACAGGCATTCTCCGCCGCCCCTTCAGGTATCCCTGGAGTTGAAACGATGCTCCCCCTGCTGATGAACGCGGTCGCTGAACGGAAGATCACGCTGGATGATGTACTCGCAAAAACAGTGACGAACCCATGCAGCATTCTCGGCATCCCTGCCCCTTCGCTTACTCCCGGCTCAAGGGCTGATTTTGCCGTGTATGCCGACACCCCGGTGAAAATATCGGGCGAATCACTTCACAGCAGATGCGGCTGGACCCCCTACGAAGGAATGCCCGGACTTTTCCCGACGACAACCGTGATCGGCGGGGTCTCTGCTTGGCATGACGGGGAGTTCACCCGTGGCGGTGGACGAATGTGGTCAAACACCCATGCCAGTCAACTTCGCCGAAAAGAGTAATAACTTTCAGGACAAACAGAGTATTCGTGCCGAAAATACCAGACATGTTTTAGGCCCCCGTACAATCTATACGCGATCGCGTGAAATGAGTTCCGGGACAACATAACATGCCACAGGCGCCCCCTGCCAGGTCAAAGATCCGCGAGAACATGCAACAGCATACGATGAACGGGCTCGGTTAATGGCAGGGGACATTCATCTTTTCAGTCATGAAACGAAGGTTGTCTGAACAAAGCGATGACGGCGTATCGCCTGTTGTTGCCACGCTGCTCCTTATTGCCCTAACGCTAATTCTTTGTGCTATTATTGCCGCATGCCTCATGAATTATACGTCATCGGGAGTATCGCCTTCATACCCTCCGGAGATACTGGCGATCGAGTCGGTCAATCACTATAACGGCGAGATATTTGCCTTTGCAAGCAAAGTAACCCTGATAAACATCGGGACAGAAAAGCTCTGGAATTCCGATTACTCTGCTAAAGTGTATATAAACGGTGAAAAAAAGTTTATCATCATCAAAACACTAAGAGCGGATGAATTTATTCCAACACAACATTTCGGGATCCAACTTCTATATGGTAGCGGCCCTAGAGGATATGAATGGGAACCCGAAAACTCCGGTGTTTTTGATCTGAACGATGGAACGATTCATCCCGGAGATGTCCTCCGGATCGACATCATCAGAAAAGAGGATGGGAAAGTTATTTCACGTTCGATAAAATTGATCGAATGAATTTTTTTCAACATGTTGCTTAAGTAGTACAAGAATAAATATATCCCGTACCTATGGATTTTCATTACATTCATTCACACATCCATGGAGGCTTTACATGTATTCAATCGACAGTATCAAATATCTCATTCATATGCATATCGAAGCGGAGGGGGTGGTCGAAAAAACCGACGTAGTCGGGGCTATCTTCGGTCAAACCGAGGGGCTCCTCGGTGAAGAACTGGATCTCCGCGACCTTCAGAGGAGCGGACGAATCGGCAGGATCGATGTCCAGATCATCAGCAAGCACGGCAAAACTTCCGGCGAATGCTACATCGCCTCCTCCCTCGACCGGGCAGAAACTGCGATATTAGCTGCAGCTCTGGAAACGATCGACCGCATAGGTCCCTGTATGGCAGCGGTCCGCATCCAAAACATAGAAGATCTCCGGGCAATCAAACGCCGGCAGATCGTCGAGCGGGCAAAGGAACTTCTCCTGGAATCCTTTGACGAGGTAGGTATCTCCACCTACGACATCCTTGCCGAAGTCAGGCAGGCAAGCAGAGTCGAAAAAATCACGACGGTCGGGGCGGAGCGGCTCCCCGCAGGACCGGCCGTTCTGGATTCCGACGCTATTATCATCGTTGAGGGACGCGCAGACGTGCTGAATCTTTTGAAGTGCGGCATCAACAATACCGTGGCGGTCGAGGGAACAAAGGTCCCGGATACCGTAATTGATCTTTCATATAAGAAAAACACCACCGTATTCGTTGACGGCGACCGGGGAGGGGATCTGATTTTGCGTGAACTTCTCCAAGTTGCCGACATCGACTTTGTGGCATTCTCCCCACGCAGAAGAAGTGTAGAGGATATGAGCCGTAAGGAGATCGTCAAATCGCTTAGAAACAAGGTTCCTGCGTCAGTCCTGAAAGACCACATCGAAAAGGACGAGCCGATCTCCGATCTGGTCTTCGAGATCGAGGCAGGCCGGGAAGAGGGACAGACCACTCCTATTCCAGATGAAGACGAAAAAAATGCTGCTCCGGTTGAACCGGAGCGTATCTCCGCAGAACCAGCCCCAATAATCAAAGATGAGACGGCAATAACGCTACCCGCGGAGCCCGAACCAGTTCCAATCAAAAAACCGGAGAATCCCGTAACGATCAAGGAACATACCGAATATATGAAACATACCGGCCGAAGCAGGATCCTCACGGAAGATGCGGGCCTTATCGGCGATTACTCACTTCAGGAACTCAAGGCAGTCCTGCCGAAACTGAATGATGATGCTGCGGGAATTATCGTGGATGCTGCCGTCGATCAGAAATTCATTGACCAGGCATTTGCAAAAGGGCTGAAGTATGTCGCAGCACACAAATTTGAAGGGATCGTCCGGAGACCGACAGGTCTCAGACTGATCCCCTTCTGATTCAAAAACGTTTTTTATCAGCACAGAACCGGCCGATGATCTCCATATAATCCTCGGGCCGGTTCATCACGTCGAGAGTATCATTTGTTCCGACCATGCCGTAAAGACCACGACCCTGAACAAGCCCAAGCTCAGGAAGGGGAAGCGGGAGGATCACATGCATCGGGATCTGTTCGCCGTAATGCGGGTTAGGGACCCAACCCTCTTTTTTCATATAGTAGTATGCGGCCCCGTGCATCTCGTTGATCTCGCCGTATTCACTGGAAAAATCGGTAGACACCAGATTTGCCATAATCAAATCCTCACTGCCAGGATTAATGGTTACATGACCATATCCGGGAGGGATAAGGACAGTGTCACCCGTATGGGCCGGCACGAGTATGACATCCGTGTGATCGCGTTTCTGTAAAAGATAATAGGCGAATCCAGAAAGGACCTCATATACCTCAGGATACGGGACCCCGGCGGCGTTTGAGGGGTGATAATGCCCTTTTGTTTTTGTATATTCTCCATTGATGAACCCGGCGGGAATCCGGGTAATATCATATCTGAGATGATGACGTTCCAACCAGGTATGATCCCCATGTGTTTGATAGAGGTCGCGGTACATATAATATAACGGTGTGTCCGGATTCCGGTTTGACGGGCGTACTGCAAACACATTCTCCATATCCTCCATGGTCCGGACGGACGGGATTGGAAGGGAACCGGGCCAGAACATTTTCATGGAATAATGATATGCAGTTCCTGCTATAAGGACATGATTATTTCCCGAACCAAACGGAGATACTTTTTATTGAGAAATGACAATGGTATATCTATGCAGATTGCAATAACCCGTCTCGCGGAAAAAGGTACAACTGACCAGGCATTATGCGAACGATACGGTCATTCGGCCAGGATCGTCTCGCCGCTACGGGCCGAGCTGAGGGCAAGTCTTGTTCAGACCTTTGTTCTTGCCGCAAATGACGGAGATTTTGACGCGATCTTCTTCACGAGCGCATATCCGGCAAAACATATCGGCCTGCTTCTTGACCGGGAGATCACGAAACGCTGTCGTGTCATCGCAATCGGACCGCAGACCGCAAAGATACTGCATAATCAGGGTATTGCCGCAGAAACCCTCCCTACATTTTATTCACGAGACTTCGTGCCGTACCTCGGCGAGTGGATCGAGGGAAAACGGATCGGAATCCCCCGGGCGGATGTGCCGAATCCGGATCTGATCGAAGCAATCGAACAGGCAGGCGGAATGACCTTTGAGTACCGATGCTACGGGCTTGTCCCGACCGGTGAATTCCTTGATCTGGATGGGGCGGACATCGTACTTTTCACCAGCGCAAACTCTTTTTCACAGGCACGTCTGCCTGATCTTACCGGAATCATTCCCGCTGCTATTGGGGAAATAACCGCAAAACGCATGCAAGATGGAGGCGTCATACCGGTCGTTGTTGGAGACGGATCACTTGAAGGGACGCTCACCATCCTAAACGAATATCTGAAAACACAATAACTGAATATTCCCTCTTTTTTCCTGTCTTCGATGAGCGCGGACAAATAAGTCACGCGATGAACTGACAGATAAAAAGTCTAAAAGAAAAGATGCATCGACCGGGACTCGAACCCGAGTTTAGGCGTTGGCAACGCCTAGTGATAACCACTACACTATCGATGCTAGTGTGCCCTATTCTATTACATAAATTCGTATAAAAAGATTTCTACCAGATAAGCCAGGCCCAGGAGCCCGCTATCAGACAGCAGAGGAAGAAACCGATAATCGCACACCCGTTGATCAGCGGCAGACCCGGTTGGGGTTTTCCGGTGTTTACCGGCACTATAAGGATCAAAAGACCGATAATCCCGCCGACAAGAGCCCCTAATGCGGGAAGATACAGACCAAAAATCGAGATTACACCCTCGCCTCCGGCAAACACCTGTGCTGAGACCACAAGAATCGCCGGCATGATAACATCCCCCATACCTACCATATACGCGCCGCGTTCCCCTTTAGAATCACGGATGGAAAATCCGCTCTTCCGGTATGAGTAGCCCTTCGTCTTCGGAACAAGAAACATGATCGGCATCTTCTGACGAAGCACGCCGTCGGCGAGGGTCAGCATATGCTTCGACCGTTTCACCGCGATAAAATCATAGACCATCAGAAGAACAAGAAGGATCAGGACCGGGAGGAGTGAGAGCGACACCCCAAATATGGCTGCACATCCTGCCGCCACTACGATTCCGGCAATGTTGATCACGTACCACTCAGGATAGAACCAAAGAAGAGCGATGATCCCGATCCCGAAAATCACACCACCCACATCCGCCCAGATACCCAGTCCGAACTGAAGCAGAAGAGCCATCACCACATAATAGATCACTGCTGCCAGAGAAAAACCGATTATGATACTGATTATCTGCTGTGCCTTCCATTTGATGAGGATAAGCAGAACAGCGGTAACCACCAGCATTGCAAAGATGAACAGAAACGCATTTAAAATAGAGTCGGGATCCTCAAATGCACCTAAACCCGCCTCCATCACCGGACCAATAAGAAGGACCGCGAGAAGGCTGGTCACCGCCATCATCAGAATCAAACCGACATATGACGCAGCAGAACGCAGATTATATTCACTCATATATAGTTAAGTTAATATTAACCCTCACCTTAGTTAAACTATGAATGTTCGCGACATCATTCCGGAGATACTGCTCATCCTTCTGATGGCGGTATCCGCTATCGTGGTTGTCAGCAGATTATGGCAGGATGCCATCATTTCCATCGGGATTCTGCTGCTTATTCTTGCATTCGGCGGACTTATTCTGCAGGTACTGGTCCGTCTCCGCAGGCTGGAGGAGCAGGCAATTCAGCGTGAGCGCATGCTGAGAAGCAATCTGGAGGATCTGGGCAGACAACTGATCGCCAAGCAGGACCTCACCTCACAGACGGTCATCGAGGCGGTCGAAAGTATCAAGATGCGGATGTACCGTTAGATGGGTGTTGCCCTCCGGCCGCTTCTTGCGGAATATAAAGAGTCGCCCGGATGGGAAGGGCTCGGCGGGATTGCGGCGATCGATGCCTTCAACGCATTGTATCAGTTCCTTTCAGGTATACGGCAGGCAGACGGTGCCCCCCTTATGGACAACGAGGGGCGGACCACGTCCCATCTGAGCGGGTTGCTTTTTCGGAACGCGAACCTAATCGAGAAGAATATCACCCCCATATATGTTTTTGACGGGAAGCCCCCCGTGTTCAAAGCATCGACGCTGGCAAAGCGCCGTGAAGTTCGGGAAAATGCCGCGGACTCATGGGAGAAGGCACTGAAAGAGGGAGATGAAGAGAGCGCCAGAAAGTTTGCGATGGCCTCATCGAAGGTCGATGCTTATATTATCGATTCAGCTAAGGAGCTTCTCTCGGCTCTTGGGATAGCCTGGATCCAAGCGCCCGAAGAAGGGGAAGCTCAATCCTCCTATATGGCATTAAACGGGGATGTGACTTACGCGGTATCTCAGGATTATGACTCGCTCCTGTTTGGAGCTCCTGACCTGGTTCGAAACATTACAATTTCAGGAAAAAAAAGGATCCGCGGGAAGGTATTCTCGATATATCCGGAGAGGCTCAGGCTGGAAGCGGTCCTCTCAGGAATGAGGGTGACGCGAGAGGAGTTGGTCCAGATAGCTCTGCTGATCGGAACGGATTACAACAGCGGGGTGCCGGGTGTCGGACCAAAAACCGCAGTGAAAATCGTTGCAGAGGGTAAATTCTATGACCGGATCGACGAGTCGGAGAATGCAGCGGATCCAAATCAGCTGATCAGATACTTTCTGGATCCACCGGTCGAGCGGTCCTACCGGATCGAGAGCAGATCGCCGGACCCGGAGTTGGTCATCGACCTTTTGTGCGGGAAGCATGGGTTCACGAAAGAAAGAGTGGAGGCAGGACTTGAACGACTCGGCGCGAAAAAGGGACAAGCCACGCTGGACGCGTGGTTTTAATCACGTTTTTTGAGAGGGGAGGGACAACTCGTTTTCACAGATGCTTTCCCTAGGCAATATAAAAAAATATTAAAAAAAGTATCAGGCGCTTTTACCGACGATGACGATCGTCTTTTCAGTCATCTTAGCAAAGATACCGTTCTCCAGCACACCCGGGATCGAATTGATCGCAGACTCGAGCAAAACAGGGTCGTCCACTCTGCCGAATGCACAGTCGAATATGTAATTTCCATTGTCAGAAATGACAGGGCCATCCTTTTTCACGCCGTTACGCATAACCGGCTTGCCGCCAAGTTCAGCAAGCTTCCTGCAGACACTCCCGTACGCAAACGGCAGGATCTCGATTGGGACCATAGCGTCCAGAACGGGCACTTCTTTTGCCTGATCAATGACCACAACAAACTGTTTTGCCGCATCAGCAACGATCTTCTCTCTGAGATGCGCCGCACCGCGCCCTTTGATCATCTGCTTGGACGGGGTCACCTGATCAGCCCCGTCAATGGCCATATCCAGCACCGGGTGAAGAGACAGAGTCGTCAGCGAAATACCGTACTCTTCGGCACGCATCGCCGTCTGATGGGATGTCGGAACACCAAAGATCCGCAGGCCTTCCGACCTGATCCGCTCACCAAGACGTTCCATCGCGAAAAAAACCGTCGAGCCCGTTCCAAGCCCCACGATCATCCCGTCCTTTACCATATCAGCCGCACGATACCCGGCATTTCTTTTTGCTTCAACCACAGCATCCATTATGCACACAAATATGCGTGATATCCTAATAATGACTTTGGATAAGCATCCTCTCGATTGATTTATTATAGCGAAAAACCGTTATTAATTATGACAGATACCCTCCCTTCAGGAAAGACCCTGATATTCATACTGATCGTTGCATCCATCGCCTCATTCATGTCAGCCCTTGACGGGACGATCGTCAATATCGCTCTCCCAAGCATCGCGAAAGCATTCGATCTCTCCACCTCCTCCGTCGCCTGGGTCAGCACAATATATCTCCTCGTCATCGCCGGCCTGCTGCTGATCATCGGGAAAATTACCGACACTATCGGCCTCAAAAAAATATTTCTGGGAGGATTTGCCATCTTCGTCATCGGCTCTTTTTCCTGCGGGTTTTTCCCCGACCTTCTGCACTCGTTTAATATCCTCCTGATTTCCCGAATCGTCCAGGCAATAGGAGGCGGGATGATGATAGTCGTGGCCCCAGCCATGCTTTCCCGATTCATGCCGGGGGACCGACGGGCAAAAGGCCTCGCCCTCATTATGCTTTTTGCCGCCGTCGGCATGGCGCTTGGTCCGACACTTGGAGGATATCTTACCGAGTATCTTTCCTGGCACTGGATCTTTTTCATCAACGTCCCGGTCGGCATTTTTGCCGTCATCCTGGGACTTTTCGTCATACCGGAGAACAAACCCGATTCATGCCCTCTCAAGAGATTTGACACTGCCGGAGCAATCCTTATTTTTGTCGGCCTTGCGGCGCTGCTCTTCGCCTTCTCGGAAGGATTCTCTCTTGGCTGGACCTCACCCCAAATCATCATCTCGACCCTCCTTGCCGTGATCTTTATCGGCGGCTTCATTCGGCGTGAACTGCACTACGACAACCCGCTGATTGATCTTGGCATGTTCAAAAGCAGATCATTTGTTGTCCTGAACATCGTCTTCGCACTGCTCTATTTCACGTTTGCCGGAGCGAACTATATTCTCCCGTTTTACCTTGAGTATATACACGGTTTTTCGACCTCAAACGCGGGACTCATCCTGACAAGCCTCTCGGTCGGGATGATGATCACCGGCATTCTATCCGGTCTGATCTATGCAAAACTGGTCGGCAAAATAAAATATATGGTCATGGTAGGTGTTGTTCTGGTTGGAGTGGGATATTTCCTTCTCTCCCACTTGAGCCCTGTTACTGGGTTAGGGGTCATCATCACTGCACTTTCAATGATTGGTCTCGGAATTGGTGTGACGGTCACGCCTCTTACCACGCTGATCATGGGGGCGGCTCCTGCATCCAAGCAGGGAATGGTCTCAAGTCTGACCGGTCTGGAGCGGTATGCCCCCATGACGATCGGTGTGGCAGTCTACAACCTCATTGTGATCGTAGGCATCGTCACGATCGTCAAGGACTCAGGGATAACCTATAAAACACCCGCAGATATCAGCCCATCCATCCTCGCACTCGGTTTTGACATGGCGTTTGTGATCTCGGTGATCCTGGCCGTGGTAATTTTAGCTCTCTGCTTCTTCATCAAAGAAGAAAAGGCGGTAGAGGAATAAACCTTTTTTTTCAAACACACATAAATAGTTGCAAATGCAACTAAATTATACTGATGCAGCAAAAACCGATACAGGAAGGTCTCGGCCATAACATCATGGCATTTGACAAGTATTTCAGAATATATCTGAAAAATAACCTCAAAGTCTACAATCTCAATACTGCTGAAGGAATGGTTCTCCTCTCACTCTGCGGAGAGGAGCGAAGGACAGAAGGACAGATCTTCGACAGTATTCATAAGAATGAACCGGAAACGACCCAGGACCAGCTGGTTCATGAACTGCATTATGATAAAAGTGTGATGACGCGAACAATGCAGTCCCTCGAAAGCAAGGGGTATGTTACACGATCCATGAATCCAGCAGACAGCAGGTCATTTCTTTTTGGTCTGACAGAGGCGGGATCTGGTTTCAAAGCCGTCCTTATGGATATCATGCGGGAGTGGAACGACACGGTGCTGGAGGGATTTACGGCTTTGGAAATCTGCCAGATGAGCGACATACTTGCGAAACTTGCCCAAAACGCCCAGAAAACAGGTATCCGGAAAGAACGATGACGAACAATAACTCTATCGCAAAAAAAGCCGGCAAAGGTCTTGCAGCCTATCTAACCGACTGGAAAAATCTTCTGGCACATGCCCTTCTTGGATGTCTTCTGCTTTTGATCGCAATTATCGCGCCGGTCCCAATCTGGACAAAGCTGGTGCTGATCATCTGTCTGGTGACACTGAACATTCTTCGCATGAGATGGTCAAAGGCACGAAATGCGAAAAAAATGGGGGAAATATGAGCTCAAAAAACTCCTTTGGCAATTACCTTTAAATGCACGTGGCGTTATGTAGTTAGTAACGATACCGGAGACAGGATCATGACATACGCAGTAATTTACTTTTCACGAACTGGAACCAGCAGGAGGATTGCTGAAAAAATCGCGAAAAAACTCTCCGTCGAACCGGTAGAGATGACCGACAACATGGACTGGGACGGCACTCTTGGCTACATGCGTGCAGCACGTTACGCAATGCAGAACAAGGATGTGACAGTTCAGACCCGCGGTCAGATCGGAACGGTAGACGAATATATCGTGATAACACCGATGTGGTGCGGAAAAATCACCCCGGCGATCCGGATACTTCTGCAGGATCTTCCTAAAGACAAAGTCCACCTGATTGTTTCATCGGGGGGCATGAACTTAAAAGAACGGGACGGATATCTTTCCGTTCTGGACATCATGAAGAAAGATAAGAACGAGGATCAGCTGATTGACGCCTTCGTTGGCGGCTTATCCACGTAATCGATTATCTCTATTTTTATCCGGAGATCAGCATCTGGACCGCGATTACCAGCATCAGGATGAAAAATATCCGGCGAAGCCATACATCCGGGACATGTCCTGAGACCTTGACGGCAAAAATTACCATTGGTATCGCCGTGATAACGAGAATCGCCCACATCATGACGTCAATGTAGCCAATCAGATAAAATCCATATGCGGATAGATCAACTCCGGCAGAAAAGCCGTTCACCAGATATGAGAGGATCCCGCCGATTGTGATGAAGAGAATAGCTGCAGAGGAAGTCGCGGCAGCTTTTTTCATGGTGAACTTACCCAGAATTACCATGAGCGGTACCAGGATAGTGCCGCCTCCAACACCCAGAAGACCGGACATGAACCCGGCAGTCCCACCAATACTCCCGGCAAGGGGAGCGGCCATTCTCTCACCCGTTCCGGACGGGAGACAAGTCACCAGACGAACCGCCCCGAGGATCAGCATCACGCCAAAGAGGATCGTGAGTATCTGTACCGGAAGATACGTGGCGACCGTGCCGCCGATGAACCCGGTCACCGTGCCGCAAAGCCCCATGATAATGGCGTCCCGCCAGACCACATTTCTTTTTTTCGTGTGGCTGACTGCTCCGGTAAGGACGGTCGGAAACGCCGCTGCAAGACTGGTTCCAAATGCCACAAGAATCGCGATATCATCCGGGACCCCCGACTGTCGGAGAACAAAAAACATCACCGGTGCGTATAAAAATCCGCCGCCAACACCCAAAAGACCGGACATGAATCCGGCAAGAAGGCCGGTCCCGATCAAAATACAGATGAAAATGGGGTCCATGATATCAGGGTATTATCTCGCAGCCGTTATATCGCGTGTGGGCAAATGCTCCCGCGGGGAGAGAGCCATCATCCAGCATCGTCCGAATACGAGGGAGGTTTTCCACAAGGGCATCGTGCAGGTTTCTGACCGTGCCGCAGACGAGTCTGTATCCATCACGCCAGGGTCTGACGATGTTTGAGTAGAGACACCGCCCTCCGCAGAATCCATATATGTCGCAGGAGAGACACGGTTCACGAACCGGGATCTCGGGAAGGGAGAGAGGATCAGCGGTACGGATCTCGCCCGCATAAAAATCCGCCATCCCGACCATGATCGGACAGGGGGCGATTTGGCCGTTGGTCATCACACTGTAGTTCACATACCCCGAGCCGCATCTGAGTTTTGACGGGCGACCAAGCAGAAGATCCTCGGTCGTCGAAAGAAACGGATACCATTTTGGAACAACACCCGTTGTCTCGATTCGCGAGACCCACTCGGCAACAAGCCGACGAATCCCTGCATTGTACCCTTCGCTCCATTCGGCAAACCTCCGACGGGAGAAGTCCCCGGTGAAATCCGCGTCCATCTGCCAGTGGATAGAACTGAAATGTTCTGCAAGATGGGTGACGGCAGAAAATATCTCCGTGTCTTCTGCTACGGTCATTCTCGCGATAAGCTCACCCGTGAATCCGTTGGAACGGATCATATCAACTGTGCCAAGCACCAGATCATACATCCCCTTCCCCCGGTGTCCGTCGGTAAGTGCCCTTTCCCCGTCGATGGATATAAGGATAGTCTCGAACTGGTTTGTGTATTCTTTTGGAAGCTTGCCAAGAAGTGTACCGTTCGTCTGGAGCATGAACCGTTTCACCGGCGCATGATCCATAATCTCCATCACCAGATCAGATCGGATGAGCGGTTCACCCCCAATAAACGTGAGAACGGCATGCGGATCTTTTGAAAGAAATGCATACAGATCACGCAGCGGATAAGCCAAATCTTCGCAAATCGTTTCATCGATCGTGCCGGGAGAATTTCCGCAAAGGTCTTCCTCCTCGAACATTTTTCCTCTGCAGTAGGAACAACAGAGGTTACAGTCATCGGTCACGATCAGATGAAAAAACATAATTAACTGATGGTCAGACCATTCGTTTCGGCGATCTCAAGATAGGTGTCTGCAACATATTCAGCCTGTTTTCTGGTCATGCCGTAGGTGTTGATCTTCCAGACTTTGGTGGCCCCGGGAATGATGCCGGTGATACCCTTTTTGGAGAGAGCACTTGAGAGGTAAAATCCCCGCTTCTTGTGGGTTTGCGCGACCTGATCAAAGGAGCCGGTGGTGTCCAACCGGGTAAGCGTGTGTTTTCTCGGATACTCGGACATGATCTTCGTTCCCTCGATTGACCTGAGAGCCTCCACCACGATTCGGCTATTGGCAAGCTCCTCGTCAAAGTGTTCGACGCGGGCCTTCACCGTCGGAAATGAAGCAAGAAGTCCAACGATAGGAGCCCCCATCAAGGAACAGCCGAGAATGCCAACCTCTTTGATACCGAATTTCCGTCCGGTTATGTCACCCTCCATCTGTGTCGTACGGAAAACCTCGTCAGCACGTTCCTCGGTCGCGGCGAGAATTCCCGACGGGGCGGGGGCAGCCATACTTTTGTGACCCGACCCAACGATGAAATCGACCCCAAGCTCCTTGCCGTTCACCGGCATGATGCCCACGGTGTAGACCCCATTGTAGAGAACAGGGACATCATACTGATGAGCGACCTTGACGATACCTTTCACATCATGCATATTGCCGAACTGGTAATCCACATGATCGATGAAGAGCAGCTTTGGCGCAGTGCCAAACTCACGAACAACATCCTCGATCCGATTCGCGGTATCCTCAGCGGTGATATGGTTGTCGGCAGTTTTGGGGATCTCGCGAACGACCCCTTTCTGAAGTTCGACGGAAAGATACGAAGTATAGTGGGCAAGAGCACCGATCAAGACCGGATCGCCTTTTTCCACATAGGTGCCGGCGACCTGCTGGAATCCGCGGCGTGCTCCGGGAATCGTGCGTGCCTGCGCCATCCCAAGCCACTCGGCGACATCCACATGGAAATCCTTCAGCGGCGGGTTCTCGATATAATCCAGGCGGAACGGTTTTCTGCAATTGTCACAGACCGAGTAACCATCACCCCAGGATATCATCGCTTTCATCGCCTCGGTCGTCAGACGGCCTCCCACTTGGATTGGATCCAGATTGATGGACGTCTCCTCGACCATCCGCGCCTCAATATTATCACAACATTTCATAAGAGCTCCTCTCTAAGTATGGATATCTGTTTCTCCACCGATGCGAGGGCCTTAGCGGTTTTTGCCTTCTGATCCTCGTCAAGGGAATGATCCGGGGCAGTAGTCCGGAGAATGGCTCTGATATCCGTTAGGGAGAACAAAGCCTGAAATACTGCATCTGCGGCTCGCTGTGACATGATGGTATGTACGTCTACTCCTGGACAAAAGAAAATATCGTTACAGGCTAACGAGACCGAAGAGGAAGAGAACACCGATGATCACCGGAACATGGATGAGATAGATGATCAGCGTGTGGCGGCCGATGAAACAGAGCGGGGTAAATACCCGCGGCATCTCACCAAGCCGGGTGAGGATCCCATGCCGAACGCCGTCTTTGTATAATACCGATCCGAGTGCCACGCCGAGAAGAACGACCCCGAACCAGGGGATGAGCGGCTCGTAGTCCAGAGTCGCAAATCCATTGTAGGTAATACCAAACGGGATCAAAAACGCGGGTCCCCGAAGCATCGAGACGATCGGCGAAAGGGCGATACAGATAAGGCCAACGACGAGGGAGATATACGGTTTGACTTTCATCACAACAAACGGGATGGAAATGATCGTGGAGATGCCGATCATATGAAGAATGCCGAATACGACAAATTCCGCAGGATAAACAAGCCAGGTTACTATCGTAATGACGGCGGCAAAGCAAAGGAGATAGAGACCACGGAAAAATAGTTTCTTCGCCGACCGAACCGGGTTGGTCTCGCGGCCAGTGGAAAGAACGAGAGAAACGCCGGCGATCACTACGAAGAGGAATGCGATCGGCGCACCCGACATGGTATACGGATCGAACCAAGTGGCTAGCCCGGTCTTAAAGAAGTACAGACAGAAGAGGATATGATACAGGATCATCAGGATGAGGGCAACCCCGCGTGCAGCATCCAGTTCAAAGTAGCGTGACCCTCTCATTGGATTTATGTTGATTCGGATATCATATCTATCCATCGGAAAATGAAGGACGAACATATTATTGAGGCAGTCGGGATGACGCGGGTCGTCATCAGGGACGGTGAGGTCGTGGAAGTCGGAGAGCCGGGGGTCCGGTTCTGTCCGCTTGCAAAACGGTTTGCAACACCAGTCGACCCGATCACGAAGGAATCAGTGCAGAAAAACATCGAGTCGCGGATCAAAAACTTCGGGATGTGTACAAAAGAGCGGCAGGTGCTAGACCAGGAAACCTTCGTTCTCTTCGGCGCATCTGAGTTGATGAGCACCGGTCTGAGATCGAAGACCCTGGACGCGGCAGTCATCTGTTCAGACGGAGCCGGCACGGTGGTCGTGCGAACACCAGACCTTGTCCAAGGACTCGGCGGAAGGATGTCCGGTCTCGTCTCAACGACCCCTCACCTCGAAGTTATTAAAAAAATAGAGGAGGCAGGAGGCATCGTGATCGATAAAGAGACCGCGAAACTTGATGTTCTCGCGGGACTAGCACGGTCAAAATCTGAAGGCTGGACCAAAACGGGAGTGACGGTCGCGGGATTCCAGCATGAACTCGCAGAGGAGATCCGCCGGACTTATCCGGAAGCGCTGATCATAGCCGTTCACACATCAGGCGTCAAAAATGCGGAAAATGCAGAGAGATTAGTCGCCGCATCCGATCTGGTCTTTGCCTGTGCCTCAAAATATGTCCGTGCCGCCGTGTCCAAAGCATTGGTCCAGGGCGGAGTGGGCGTACCGGTATATGCAATGAGCCTTGCAGGAAAACGCCTGATCATGGAGAGGCTGATAGAAACAGATCAACAGATCCTGGTAAAAAACACCAAGCTTCCGGTCGATGATATGGGGAAACAACCGGAACCTTTAGTCTAATTTTTTTGCCCAACAAATACCCGACCCTACAGCCGGATATCAGTGACGAAAGAGCCTGCTTAATACAGTTTTGTCATTATTCAGGACACTATTTTACCATATTTTGAAATTTCCGCTAATTATATTCGAATTGGGGCAAAAGGTTTATAGTGTGAGCCCATAGTTAAAGTGTTCACCGGACTGTGCAGTTATCTGCCGATAATTTTTGGTCCATCAATGCAATTCTGGCTTTGTACAGACCGGTTTCTACCCCGTTGGGGTGAAAGATAAACAAGATTTGAGGAGATAAAAATGCATCCATTGTACATTACATCATTTTTCGAGCTCGGTAATGAGCCTGAGCCTGCTTTGCATGGGAACGAGCTGAGAACATATCCGGTCGACGGGCGGATCATTGATCATCATTATGAATTAAGTGACTCCGGACCGCCGGGGACAGGAGAGTTGAATAAATGACACTGCCGCCGGAATCCACGGACAAACACGCATACGGGAGTGCGACGACGAATGAGGCAGGTTCCTTTCCAGAGGGAGGGTATGCCGGAATAGATACCAGTGAATACTGGAAAAACTGGAAATGGCAGGTCCGGCATGCAATCAGAAGCATTGACACGGTCCAGCAGGTGCTGGGAATCAGGTTTGATCCGGACGAGCGAAAACAACTCCAAAAGACTGTCGAGAAGTTTCCTCTTTGTATAACACCGTATTATCTCTCACTAATTGATACGGATGATTACCGGAACGATCCGATCTTCCGACAGGCATTTCCCTCTCCTGCCGAACTCATCGTGGAAAATTATGAACTCAACGACCCTCTTGCGGAGGATAAAGACAGTCCTTGCGAGTGTATTACTCATAGATACCCTGACCGGGTCCTATTTCTCATCAGTAATACTTGTGCAATGTACTGCAGACACTGCACACGAAAACGGAAAGTCGGCGACATAGATTCGATTCCCGACCGGGAGAAAATTCTGGAGGGAATAGCCTACATCCGTGAGAATCCCCAAATCCGTGATGTGCTTCTCTCAGGAGGAGATCCCTTTATGCTGAGTGATGAGGTCTTAGACTGGATACTGACCGAACTCAACGCCATACCTCATGTAGAGGTTATACGTATCGGGACACGGGTCCCGGTGGTCCTGCCATTCAGGATCACCGATGATCTAGTGAATATGCTGAAAAAGCATCACCCGATCTGGATCAACACGCAGTTCAATCATCCAAAAGAGATGACATCATCAGCCCAGGCCGCCATTGCCAAACTTGCCGATGCCGGCATTCCACTTGGAAACCAGTCGGTCCTGCTTGCACGGATCAACGACTGCCCGATCATCATGAAAGAACTCGTTCACCAGCTGGTGAAGAACCGCATTCGTCCGTATTATCTTTACCAGTGCGATCTTTCGGAAGGAATCAGTCATTTCCGAACACCCATTGCCAAAGGGATTGAGATCATGGAGAGTCTGATCGGGCATACCAGCGGATTTGCCGTTCCTCGATATGTGGTCGATGCACCTGGAGGAGGAGGGAAGATTCCTCTTTCTCCGAATTATCTGCTGACCTGGTCGGTGAACAAGGTCGTGCTCCGGAACTACGAGGGAATAATCTGCACGTATCAGGAACCTGCGCACTATGATCGGATCCTTTGCGATGAAAACTGTGATGCCTGCAAACTCCAGCTGGATATCGAACGTGCCGATGAATCAAGGGTGGTCGGGGTCGCGAGACTTCTCGCCGATTATGATGAGACGACGACCCTTATCCCTGAGAATAATGAACGAATTGAGAGAAGAGATGATGAATCCATCTGATTCAGTGATAAAGTATGGAAAAAGCATACTCCAGCACGGTCATTTCAATAACCGGATATATATCATAAAACTCGCACAAGATGATCTCCCGGGGATCATCGGATTCGCCGACGATCTGGCCGAGAACGAGGGATACACCAAAATATTCGGGAAAGTGCCAGCATCATCTGCGGATCTATTTGCCCGTGCCGGTTATGTCATCGAGGCATCCATCCCCTCATATTTTCAGGGTAAGGAGGAGGCTGTATTTATAGCAAAATACTTTGATCCAAACCGATGCAAGGCAGTCAATGTAGCAGAACTTGCCGGAATCTGCACAGAAGCCGGAAAACATACGGGAAAGAGACAAGACCAAAAACTGCCCGAAGGGTTCACCCTTCGACCAGCAAATACTGAAGATGCCGAGGAGCTCGCAGATCTGTTCCGAAGAATCTTCCCAACCTATCCCTTTCCCATCTCTGATCCGGCATACATCAGAACCACTATGCAGGATAACATACACTATTTTGTGATAAAAGAGGGGAACAAAATTGTAGCTGCATCATCCTGTGAGGTCGATAAAGAGAGCTTGACGGCGGAGATGACGGATTTTGCAGTGGACCCACGCTTCAGAGGCCACGGTCTTGCACGGATCCTGCTTACTGAGATGGAAGAGACAATGCGAAAAGAGGGAATAATCACAGCATATACTATTGCGAGATCTGCCTCACTCCCCATGAACGCCGTTTTTGCCGGGGCAGGATATCGATTCAGCGGGATGCTCCCAAATAACACCAACATCAGCGGATCGATCGAGAGCATGAACGTCTGGTACAGAAAGATATAAACAGCATATTTGGATTTAATACCAATTTTCCCAAAAAATATCATCTAATAATTGAGAAAATACACATATTTTCACGATTTTCACCATCGACACAGAAAATGGCGGAAAGGGTTTAAATGATAGGGACCAAGTAAAGTGCGTTTAAAGAATTTTGCATCAGGTCACTAAGATCTTCTGTTAACAGCAATGTGACCGATCTTTTTGCACATAATGAATTTGCCCTTTTTTGGCAGATTACCCCAGTAAACGAGGTAAAAAATGCATCCAAAGTACATTACATCTATTTCTGCGCTTGACAATCTTGTCGGGCTTGCTCCTAAAGAACGGGAGATGATGGAGAGAGTGACCGACGTGTTCCCATTTCGGGCCAACGACTATTATCTATCCCTGATAGACTGGAAAGACCGTAGGGATCCGATTAAAGCTATTATCATTCCCGACTCCCGTGAACTAGAAGTCGGAGGATCTGCTGATCCCTCCTGTGAGAAGGATTATACCAAAAAACCCGGTCTGCAGCACAAATACGATCAAACCGGCCTTCTGCTTTTGACTGATGTCTGCGGCGGGATCTGCCGTTTCTGTTTTCGAAAACGCCTTTTTATGTCCTGCGAACGCGAGACTGTGAGAGACGTATCCGAGAATATTGCGTATATCCGGGAGCACACGGAGATCACCAACGTTCTTCTGACCGGCGGGGATCCCCTGACACTGGATACCCGGCATCTTGAATCCGTGATCCGTGAACTCCGCGAGATCCCACATGTGAACATCATCCGGATCGGGAGCAAGATGCTGGCGTACAATCCTTACCGTATTCTCAACGATTCAGAACTTCTTTCAGTCCTCTCGCGGTACAGCACCCCGGAAAAACGGATATATCTGATGGCACACTTCAACCACCCAAACGAGATCACCGAGATTTCGATACAGGCGGCAGAGGTGCTCCAGAAATCAGGCGTCATCGTTGTGAACCAGACCCCGATCCTGAACGGGATCAATGCCGAACCAGAAACACTTACGACACTCTTTCGAAAACTGTCTTTTGCAGGAATATCTCCCTACTATGTCTTCCAGTGCAGACCGGCAACCGGCAACGGATTATTCCATGTCCCGGTCGAGACATCCTACGATATCCTCCAGGAAGCTTGGAAAAACTGCTCGGGACTGGCAAAACGGGCAAGATTCATCATGTCCCATTCGACCGGAAAGGTTGAAGTGGTCGGTAAAGATGTCGAAAATGTCTTCATGCGGTATCATCAGGCCGCCGAGAACAATGACATCGGGAAGTTCATGACCTTCCCGACGAATCAAAAGGCAGAGTGGTTCGATGATTATCTTGCAGGTCAAGCCCCTGCAAAGAATTAACACTCTTTTTTTGTCAAAGGATAACCATGATCAGATATCAGTCCATTCCCCTGCTCATGCGATCTCACGATTAAGATTCACACTTTTATCAAAACATGTGCCTTCTGAATAAATCAAACCCCATTAACAATTTACCCATATGCGCACAAGTAATTTAATCCATCGTGTCATATACACAACATCCATATAAGAAATGATACAGACGCATCCGAAAAACCATATCGGCGTGTTTTGTCATTATCTCAATATTGGAGGAGAGAATCGTATGAGTAATAAGAGTATAATTGATGAACTTCTTGCAACCCTCCCGGAAAAACCAGTTCCCGTTCGATCCATAGAAGTTGGGGCTCACTGGACCGCCGTCTGCAGCACACACTGTGGTCTCGCCACAACGATAATCGGGGATAATTGTCATGATCACAAAACCGTTGTACGTGATGCAGGATCTCTGCACCTGAAAAGTGCGCAGGAACTTGCCGAGTATGCAAAATCAGATTATTCGTTAGAAGCCAGTATTGGTATAGCTGCTATCAACTCGCTTCTGGATATGAACGAACAAAATGCGGTAGAGATGAACGCATCTCAAGTACTTATGGAAAAGGGCGCCGGGAAAAATGTGGCACTTGTTGGACATTTCCCTTTTATTCCCAAACTCCGAAAAAGTGTGAAAAATCTCTGGGTCATTGAACTTCATCCAACCGAAGATGACTACCCAGCGCAGTCTGCTGCTGAGTTGATTCCAGAGGCCGATATCGTAGCACTAACCGCGAGTTCCCTGATAAATCATACCATGGATGATCTGCTGAACCTCTGCGAACCGGATACTCTCGTCATGATCCTAGGACCAAGCACCCCTCTTTCTCCTGTGTTGTTCGATCACGGAGTAAACATCATCGCAGGATCACGTGTTCGTGATGAAACCGCCGTTCTTCATGCCATTGGACAGGGTGCGACGTTCCAGCAGGTCACTGGTGTGAAACTGCTGACCTTCACGAATCCGTAAATAGTCCAAACCCGTATGGGAAAATAACGATGACACAGAAACCAGATCAAACAATTATCCCTGATAGTGAAGAGAAAACGTTCATGCAATCATCCGAGGGCACACTGGATTCGTTCACCTATACGCCGATCGGCATCGTGCGGTCTCCCTACACTGATATCGCCGGTATGCCGATCCAGCCAACCGGAGCGGAAGGCGTGCGCGGCACCATTGTTCTACGCCCGGAGTTTTCTCCAGGTCTCAACGATCTGGATGAGTTTTCCCACATCATCCTGATATATGCGTTTCATCGGTCCAAAGGATATTCCCTGCAGGTCACCCCGTTTTTGGACACAGTCCAGCACGGAGTCTTTGCCACCAGAGCACCAAAACGACCGAATACAATCGGACTGTCGATCGTCAGACTGATCAATATTCGGGAGAACATCTTAACGATAGAAAATGTAGATCTTCTTGACGGAACGCCCCTGTTGGATATCAAACCCTATGTGCCGGCGTTCGATGCATTTTGCTCGGCAAAAGCAGGATGGCTCGATCGAAGTTCACGGGATGCAGGATCGGCAAGATCAGACAAACGGTTCAGCGAGTAACTGATTCCTGCAGTAACGTGGAAAAGCGTTGGAAAAATCGTATTATTATGCATAAGGGTAATAATAGATATACATGATTCAAATCACCGCCGACCGCATATTCGAGGAATGGAAATGACAGAGAACCATATCTTCGGCCCGGTCAATTCCAGGAGACTCGGGAGATCACTGGGCATCGATCTTTTGCCCTTCAAGACCTGTTCATATGACTGCGTCTACTGTGAATGCGGAGCAACGAACAGTCTAACGACAAAAAGGGCCGAGTTTTTTCCAACTGAAGAGGTGATCGCCCAGCTGGATAAGGTCCTCAGAAAAGGACCAACATTGGATTACATAACGTTTGCCGGATCAGGTGAGCCGACCCTTTCCCTGTCGATCGGGCGGATCATCAGACATCTGAAAACAACCTATTCGCAGTATAAGGTCGCCGTCCTCACGAACGGGAGCCTGCTGGGCAATAAAGAGGTCATTGCGGATCTTTCCCGGGCTGATCTGGTTATCCCCACCCTGACCAGTACAAGTCAGGAAACGTTTGAACGTATCCACCGTCCATATCCCGGCCTCTTAACAAAAACGATCATCAATTACATACTGGAGTTCAGAAAGGAGTTCCGGGGAGAAATGTGGCTTGAGATTTTCCTGATACCCAATCAGAACACCAGCTTAGAAGAACTGGCATCGCTTCGAGACGTTATAGATAAAATCCAACCCGCACGCATTCAGCTGAACACGCTTGACCGGCCGGCTGCTGAAGACTGGGTCACAGCCCCGGATGAAGAAGAGCTGATAAAGATCAGGAACTACTTTGCTGAACTCAACATACCGGTGGATGTGGCCGGAGTCTGCTGTGAACAGCCCGACGTCTGCATCTCCGGTGAAAGCACCCATGAACTGATCAAAAAAACCCTCCACATCCGTCCCTGCACAGTTGAAGATCTCGCTTCAATGACCGGCTTACATCATCACGAAGTGGCCAAATACTTATCAGGACTTCTTGAGGAAGGGACGATTCATGTCCAGAGAGGGAAAAGAGGCGTTTTTTACTCGGCCGGACCGCAGACGGAACGAAAGTAACGCCAGGTGAAGAAGCCACAACCTCCATCGGATATTCTAAAATAAGCCCCCATCAATATATTCACAATAGTGTGTAGTAAAATAAGCATAAATACCACGTGAATCATCGATTCAAGCAGTCTATTTCCCTATCCCCGTAGGAAATCTACAAAATTCCACCATTTTTGAAGACCATAGCTTCAAATAGATAGTAGCAATATACAACTCAATCAATGCTATCTATCCTTTATTCTCTTCGTAAATCAAAAGGAGTTAGGATACCCTGCATAAGCATAGCAGTGATTTTCCTCTGTTTGTGTCTTGCATGCGTACCTGTCCTTGCTAACTCTGATGTGACCTTGGTAACGGATACTACCGCAAATCCGGCGACCATTACTGATGTCGAAGATTTTTTTGATACTGCTATTCCAGCAGGACTCGCAACATACAATATACCCGGCGCAACTGTCGCAGTAGTGCAGGATGGAGAACTGATTTTTTCCAAAGGGTACGGTTATGCTGATCTTACCAATGAAACGCCAGTTGATGCCGACTCAACAATCTTCCATATTGGATCGGTCACTAAACTCTTCACCTGGACCTGTGTTATGCAACTGGTGGAAGAGGGTAAAATCGATCTGGATACTGACATCAATACTTATCTGACTGATTTTTCAATTCCCGACACATATCCAGGCCAACCAATCACCATGCGAAACCTGATGACACACACGGCTGGATTCGAAGACGCATCTCGTCGTGGGGCAGTTGAAGACGTAGAAGATCTCTTTTCGTTTAGAATCTACTGCCGGGATTATATGCCCGCAAGGGTGTATCCTCCAGGGACCGTTACCTCCTACTCAAATTATGGCACCACACTCGCAGCAGTCATCATTGAGGATGTGAGCGGCGTTTCGTTTGAGGAATATCTGCAGGAACATATTTTAACGCCTCTTGATCTCACAAAAACACATATTTCCTATTTCCTCCCGCCTGAATCTGCCGCGAATCTCTCCTCAGGGTATAATTATATCAGCGGGAAGAATGTAGCCGTCACAGACACAGTTTTTGTCATTGGTCCCGCCGGATCCATCAGTTCCACGGCACCAGATATGGCAAAATTCCTTGCTGCACATATGCAGAACGGGACGGTTGATGGAGTAGAAATTCTTTCTGAAAAAACGGCAGCACTCATGCACGCAAGAACATTTTCAAATGACCCACGGGTCAGCGGCATGTGTCTTGGATTTTATGAAACATTTCTCAATAATGAGAGGATTATTCTCCACGGTGGAGATACAAATACATTCCATTCGCTCTTTGTAATTATTCCAGAAAAAAAAATCAGGATTTTTTGTCTCATACAATGCTCCTGGAGGGACAGCAGCACGATACGACCTCCTTGTGGAGTATGTCAACCAGTTTTATCCTCTCACCGAAACAGTGACATCGACCCCGGACACAAACCCGGGCACATCGTTGGAGAAATACGCGGGAACCTACCAGTCAACCCGCCATAATTACCGGACTTTTGAATTCTTCATTGATCCACCCAAACAAATGGTAGTTGAGGTGGGGGAAAACAACACACTCCGTTTGATAAAAGCAGACACAACATCTTCAGAATACATCGAGATTAACCCAGGCGTCTTCAAAGAATTGAGTGATACACCATCGTTCTACGGGAATATGGTCTTTCGTGAGAATGAGAATGGTGATGTAACGTTCCTCTGTTACGAAAACCTTCCGGTCTTCGCGTATGAACGGGTGCCTTGGTATGCTACCGATGGTTTTACTGAAGGTGTGCTCTCCGTTGCTGTTGTACTTCTTCTCACTGTTTTCCTCTGGCCGGTTATGGCACTGTCCCGGAGAATATACGGGAAAAAAGGTGAAGTGATACAGGAAAAAGGACTCCCGTTCTATGCCCGTCTGATCGCCTTTTTATCCTCCGTTATCAGCATTATCTTTGTGTTCTGTCTTCTCCCGATTGTTCAGAACAATGAAGGACTGATAAATTTGTATGAATGGGATGCAACACCCCCGTTCATCCTGACTGCCATTCTAACGGTCCCGGTGATTTGTGTTTTATTATCGATCGTAACCGCAGGTTTCACAGTCGTCGTCTGGAAGATGCAATGCTGGCGTCTCTGGCACCGGGTGCATTATACGCTCGTTACCATAGGACTCTTTATGCTGATATGGTGGATGAATTATCAGAATTTGTTCTTCTTCCGGTTATAACGGATATCATACACTCATTTTTTCATATCAATTCATTTTCAGCCGTTTTTGAGGATAAGGACATCACCGGTTGCCCAAATACAATCAACATATATGCCGAAAGTCGAAAAAATCATCCGGCAGACATTTATATCATCAAAGGAATTTGTTATTTTAACATGCAGCAATGTTATTGAGTGAAATAGCTAAGCTCATATCGCAAAGAAATACGAATAGGCACCTCAAAAAGAGCAGACCAAGACTATTCCCCCTTTGCGGTTGAGAAAAACCTGCTGCACGTCTAAATCCGGAATGAAACCATGCCAACATTACACGTCAATGATATCGAAATGTATTACGAAACCCGCGGAGAGGGAAAGCCGCTGCTGATTATCTGGGGAATCGGTGGTGAAATCCCGCCGCTTATTGACCGGCTTGCAGAATCAACTCAGGGTAAATACAGACTCATCTTGTTCGACAACCGGGGTTCCGGGAGAACGGACAAACCGGACATCCCGTATTCAATTTCCATGATGGCAGATGATACATCCGGCCTCATGACGGCAATTGGTATCGAACAGGCCCATGTCATCGGCATTTCGACCGGTGCCAGGATTGCCCTTTCACTCGCAGCAGAGCACCCAAAACAGGTGAAAAGCCTCATTCTTCACGTGGCTGCTGCCCGCTCTCCTGATAAAGAAGACAAGGATGCGGCCGCATCGTTTGAACGACTGCGTGCTGCCATGACACAACCGGGATTTATGGAAAAAGTGCTCGCCTACCCACCTACGATCGAATCATTCTTCCGGCAATTCGAGGCTTTGAGGGAATTTGACGGCAGATCACTGCTGGGGAAAATTCAGTGTCCCGTACTGATCGTGAACGGAACGCAGGATGCATCGACACCGGTCAGATACGCAGAAGAACTCGAGGCAGGAATCCCGGATTCACGTTTGATCCTTGTAGACAGTGATCACCTTTTTGCAAGAACAACGCCCGACCTCCTGATCACGCCGGTTCTTGCATTCCTGAACGAAATTGAGTGAAGAGACGCCCTAAATCAAACATAATATAAATCTTTCAGGACAGATAACAAGATTATGAGCGTAAACCAAAGAGAAACACTGGATGATCTGCGAGGTAAGGAATTAGGCATTCCAACAAAACTACCCGCCTTTAACCCGGACACGGATGTACCGGCGGCTCCGGATTATACAAATCCCAACAGCTGGCTTTCGATGCCCGCATATTTCAGCACGGAAAAGCAGCCGGTCGATGTGTTCTGGGTATATCCCACCATCCTCTCTGATAATATAACCTATCTGATGGACATCAGCAATTCGGCATTACGGGAGAAAGCGCACTGGACACTTGTGGAACAGGCCAGCATATTTGACGGGCAGGCAAATATTTACGCACCGTTGTACCGGCAGAACAATGTGAAAATAAATCCTTTGATGCTGACCGAAGCAAAACCCATCTTTGATCTGGGACAGCAGGACCTCATCCGTGCTTTTGATTATTTCCTGAACCATTTCAACAAGGGAGAACGGCCTATTATTCTCGCGGCCCACAGTCAGGGATCGGTCAGGGTCGTTGAACTCTCAAAGGCAGGAGAACTCCTGACCGGTGATGCCGAATCACTGAAGAGACTGGTGGCGGCATATGTTATTGGCTATTCGATTACACCTGCAGATCTCAAACAAAATCCGCTGATGAAGATCAGTGAAAATGCAACGGAAACGGGGTGTTTTATCACCTATAATACGATATCCAATGCAAAATGCAAAGAAAAGCAGGGGCCGACAATCATTCCCGGAACATTTGTGGTAAATCCCCTGACCTGGAAGACCGACACCACGTTTGCATCTGCTTCGGAAAATATCGAAGCAGTGTTCTTCAAACATGAGCATCCAAAAAATCCCGACAGGCACCCGAACTTTGCAGCAGCGAGAATCGTAAACAACGCGCTCGTGATAACAAACATATCCAACCCGGAAGAATTACCGGCAACCAGTGCCACCTTCCCGGAAGGTGTCTACCACATGTATGATTATGCGATCTTTTACGAGAATCTCAGAAAGAATGTCGGCGATCGGATCCGTTCGTATCTGGAGAATGAGAACGTCACAAAAAATGAAATAAACCAGATCCTTTTTTCTGAAATCTGATGGTCAGTATTTTTTTGAACAGTCTTCATTTGATAGGATAGCATACCGAATTTTCTGTAAAATTCATGACAATAAGATAGAAAATGAAATTATGCTCTTCTTCTGTTTCCTGAATGACCAGTATCCACTTCCGGGGGAACAAACGACGGGGGCCGGATCCCTACTTTTCTGAACTCCGCCAATGCCCTCCGGGAGACTTCCGATTTGAACTCAAATTCAAACCGGAGATCGTTGACATATCCCTTTGCACGGACACGCTTGTAGAACGGGAAATCGTCAAGCAGCACTGTATGGGTATATTTTTTTGAGATGATCACATATTTTGATGTGACAAGGGCTTCCTTGAGGATTTTCATGGCCTTCTCCGCATCAGAATCCGGGTGGACATAGAGATCGATGATGATCATCATGGCAAGGTCGCCCGCATTGCCGCTGGTTACCGACTGGGTGAATATCGTACCATTCGGAGCCGACACCTGTTCATCGCCAGGAGTCTGTAATCGGGTAGAGCGTATCCCGATATTTTTTACCTCCCCGTACTTTTCTCCGATGGACACCATGTCGCCGATCTGATAGGGTTTTTCAAAGATAATGATGATACCCGCGATGATATCGGCAAAAAGGTCTTTCAAGCCGAACCCGATGGCGGCGCCAAAGAGTCCCGAGAATGCGAGTAATAGGGTCAGCGAAGGTTCGATAACAGCAATGAGGATGTAATAGAGGGCGACCACATACACGACAAGCTTCAGCAAGGGGATCAGCATGGTGATCGTGGTCCGATACCGGCCCATCCGTTCCGAGATATGTGTCAGGATAAAACCGAGCAGCCGATTGAGGACATACGCGAAGATAATGATGAAAAGAACATACAGGATAAGGTTCGCATCTATGGTTTTGAGCGGGAGTTCAGCCAAAACGTCTGTAGTAACATTGGAAATCAGAGTGTCAGCCGAAACACTTGTCGTAACATTAGAGAGCAGAGTATCAGCCATGATTACCACAGCCTCCGGGTCTTTTTCAGATACTCGGCAACCGGCTCAAGTGCAAACGCCGGAATACTGTAATGCCCGTCATCATTCCCCACAAGCTCCTCTTGGACAAGACGGTAGAGGACGCGCCTGATATCCATCTCTGACCCAACGATCGCGATCAGATCTTCCTCCCGCAGGGATTTCATGGACAGGATGATCGTGAGGATGAATGATTCGCTGGTATCGAGATTGATGGAATAGGTAGTCTCGGTGATCGCGTTCAGAGATATGGTATTATCTTTCAGGCTCGACTCCCAGAGAATGAGGGAAACACCAGGGTTTCCCCGGGAGATCCTTTTGATTTTTTCAAAGATTAGGTCCTCGATGGACATCTGGATACGTTTTTTCCGGGGGAGCCGGCGGAACATGAAAGTAAAGTTCAGTTTTATCCAGGGAATTGAAACTTCGGAACCTTTGAACGGCAAACGGACCTGTTTATGGACCAGAGAGAAAAACATTGAGCGTTCGGCAACCCCGTCATTGATAAACTGGATCTCCCCGGGCTTATGCCGGGACAGGATCATCTCCTTGAGAACCGGCGTGTCCATCTTCTTGAGAACGATAATGGTCGGGAAATATGCCTCAATGTTCATGACGGCCGAAAGATACTGCCAGCTGAACAAATTCCATGTCGTGATGAAGAGTTTCTTTGAAGAGATCAGTGCAAGCAAAAACGCATCAAGGACATCAAACCCGCCGATCTTCCGCGTTGCAAGGAGCCGGCAGTTATCTATCAGGATAATATCCCCGGGAAAGGCAGAAAAATCCGGGAGGGAGGAGGGCGACATCCCAAACTTCAGCGGAAGGTAGTGTACCCTTTCACCGTAAAGGCGCCGGATCTCATTGGCGATCGTGGTCCGGCCGCCCAGCGGTTCGGCAACAATGGCGATGTGCGCCGGGGCACCGTCCCCATACCGTTCAATAGTCTCTGCGATTTCCTGTAGCTCTTTCTCAAGACCGATAATGGGTCTGTCGGAAACCGCATTCGGGTTTTCTGCCATGGATTTATTGTACCTGATAATAAGATATCCGGGGAACTATTAAAGGATATGCAGAAACTTGACAGACTCCTGCGGTTTCTTTTATGAAATTTCAAGGAAAATATTCGTAGAAAGCCATCGAAGAGTGGACTCGGACGGGAAAAAGAGCTCCCCGTAAGCAACTGAACGAAAGGATAAATAATACAGAAATGACGGGTTCAAAAGAAAACTGGACGACTATAACATCAAATCCAGATGCGAGGGATGGGATTCGAACCCAAGAACTACTACTAGACTAGCCCCTCAAGCTAGCGCCGTTGACCTGGCTTGGCTACCCTCGCACTGTGCGACCTATACATGTGGGTCAGTCTAGTAAATAAATCTACTGAATTTAAACAGATGCATCGGACATCACTGTACAAAAATCAAGGCAAGCGTATATATGTATTCCGTGATAGACACAAAGATACAATGTGGCGGAGAATACTCGAACAATTTCAGGACTCACCCTCGCAGCAGCGTGTCGTCCGTTTTCTTCTTGAGAACGGTTTCGGCGTTTCTTCAGAGGGAAAAACCGTAGTAAACGGCATAGAAATATCCGCATCCGCGCTCGCACGCGTGATAAAAGTGGACAGACGGGTCGTGGACTCCACCCTGCGCCGGATCTGCGAGATCGATGAACTGCAGTCTCTCTTTTCCCGTCTCCGTGTCACCCCGGATCTGACGGACGTCGCCAAAAATCTCGGCCTCTCGGTTATCACCATCCTCCCGAAAAATGCCGGCGATAAAAACATAGTCTCCTCGGCAGTTGATGTTCTCGCATCCTATGACCTGCCGCTTAGACAGATATTCGTCACCGACCCCTACGTGGTCGAAACACCGCGCCTAGTCATCATAATCGACGGAGTGATTCCGGCAGATGCCATACAGAAACTCCGGAGCCTCCCAACGGTCCAGTCACTCATCCTGTAACCAGGATCGATCACAAAAGAACAGATTAATTACGTCATATAACTAACACTTAGAGATATGGTATCCAGCATTGTCCTTCCGATAAAAAAAGTCAACTCACTCGTTGACTCAAAAATTTCTGTGGAGATAAAAGATGAGGGATGTAAATTTGAGGGAAGGCTTGTCGCAATGGACGAGTATCTCAATCTTCATCTCGAAGAAACCGTTGAGATCACCACAAACGGTCGAAGAAACATCGGCACAGTCGTCATCCGCGGAAACAACATCCTCACCATCTCTCCGCTGAACTAAATATGTCCAGAGAAGCTGAACTAAACGAAGCGGACGAAAAAACATTTGCCTACCTCAAAGAGCACCCAAAAGGTGTTCTTCAGAGTGATCTCTGGAAAGCTATTGAGGTGGACAGCCGTACGTGTTCACGTATCCTCAAAAAACTTGAGGATGCAGGTCTCATCGCCCGGGAAGAGACCAAAAAGGACGGGACACGAACCTATCTCATCACTGTCGTCCACACCTCCCAGGCGGTCGACCCCAACCTTCTGATGGCAGGGGAATCCATCGTTCCGTGTGTAGCCTGCGATGAGGAGTGTACCGTCGAACACTGTAAAATGCTTGAAGACTGGGTCTATGAACTGGTCTTCGATGAACTTGAATAACCTTCTTTTTTCATCTGTCAATCAATAACGAAACCTATTTCTCCATTGCCTACAGATTCAGTGTAATATGTCGGCAGGTTTTTTTGACCGGTTCTCTGCAAAGAAACCCTGGATCGTCGAGAGTGTTCCGCCGCCCTCGACCGGTCACGGGGCGGGAATGCAGGTACCCGAATACAAGTCCAATCCTTATTTCATCGTCGCATCCGTCGAAATGGGAAATACTACCACCAAATGCATCCTGACAGGTACAAACCTTGATACTGGAAAATCCTATATCATCAACAAGACCGTGTCCATGAGCAGGGATGTCAGAAAACCAAAAGCTGGAGAAGAAGTCTTTGGAGCTACCCTTGACGGAACGGAACTCACACGGGAATCCGTCACTGACCTGGTCAGAGATACCCTGATCAAATGCCACAAAGATGCTGATCTGAGCATCAAGGATGAACTTGATTTCGTTGTCAGAAGTACAGGCGTAGTGGCTGCCATGGACTCGCCCGAACAAGTCGGCGAGTTCGTCAAGGCACTCGCTAACGGATGCCTGCTCGCCGGCGTCCCGCCAAAGAAGATGACACCACCGATGGGAATCAACAGCCTCCCGAAAAAACTCAGGGGCTTCTCATATGCCGACCGGCTCGTCTTCACCGGAGCTATTGCCGGCGTAACCCCGCCGATCGGATCAACCGGTGTTGAGATGGTCGCAAATGAGATGGAGGGGGAACTGGCAATGGCAGGCATCAAAGAGGGCGCCAAATGGACCGGTGTCGACTTCAGAAATCCCTGCATCTCCATGGACTTTGGTACCACGCTTGACGGTCGTATCACCGGTGACGTGGATGATAAAGCGGAAAATCCCTTTGCAAAGACCATCGGAAACTTCTGCGGCCTCGCCGGGGCAATACCCGATGCAATAATCCGCGGGACAGGTCTCGTCGATAAAAAGAAAGGGACAGCGCTCGATCTTTTCGGAGAAAAATGCAAAACATCCTCGAACCGCTCAACCAAAAATGCAATGCCCTATGTTGAACGCTGCATGGAGATCATTGACGTCGCCGAAGTCCCGCGTGAACGGACGCATTTCGGCAAGGTGCCGGTCTGCGCCGATGTTGCCGAAGACTCAGGCATCGTCCTGATCGGTGTCGATATCGGTGTGAACGGAGATAGGACAGCCGACCTTGAAGCGATCGGAGCCGAAATCGCCAAAAATGAAAATAAGGAGGTCATCAGAGAGGTCATCGACCGGGTGTGTGCAAACGTCGCACTCAAAATCATCGACCTCTGTATCAAGAGAAACTTCCTCCCGAAGAACAGCTCGATCGGGTTTACTGGTCGTGCGATCATCTCCGGAAACAAACCTCAGTACATCCTCGAAGGCATTATGGAGAGAGGGATCTACGACGACCCGGTCGATCACCTTGTCTTCGTCGACGACGGACTTGCCCGCGGGGCGGCACTGATGGGGCGGTGTATGAATAGTATCGGTCATCCAAAGTGCCCGATCGGCGGTGTTCGGGGCGGACATTGTATTATGGCAAAACGCCAAAAGATAGGTAAGTAATATGGCAGACGAAGAATTTGATTTAGTCATCCCTCCTGGAACACCCAGAACGATCATCCGTGATGCTGCGCTGAAGTTCAACGTCGAGATCGTAAGCGTCACCCGCCCGCTGAGCTATGCAAATATGGTGAACGACGAACGCGAACTTCTGGCGCTCCGAGGAAATAAGGAAGAGATTGAAAAAGCAAATGAATTCCTTTATCAAAAGATAAAGGAGTTTATTGAAAGCTAACTTTTTTTATTTTATTAACGGGTCAATCCCCTAAAGAAAAGAGAGGGTGAAAAAATATAGATTTATGTTAATTGATATTTTCTAGACTGTACCCACGTGATGAGAGAAGTATTTTTACTCTGTCACGGTGATTTCCCTGAAGCTCAATAGAGTTTTCCTTCACGGTGCCTCCGCATGCAAGCCGGCCTTTGAGGAACTTGGACAGATCCTCAAGATCGATCTCATACGGATCAAGACCATCAACAACGGTCACTTCTTTACCGTACCGTCTCTTGCTTACTTTAACACTAATACGTTGCTGTTCTTTTGCGACTTCTTCGCAAATACAGAGTTCCTTTGGTAAACCACATTTCGGGCAGATGCCACTGTTCATTGCAGTAGTTAATTGGCGTCGGCAAGTTAAAATATATATGGTTGACTCCCAAAAAACGAACCTTGGGAAGTTATCCTTTAAAATTATAAAAATAATTGTTAAGTTTCTCTTTTTTTGTCACGAGATCCCGTTCGTTTTTCGACAAAAGAAGATCCCGCTCCCTGCTTTGGACCGCCGGACAGTATTTGCAGAAGGCGTCATCGATATCATTCCATACTGCGCGGACCGGGCAGTAATATTCACCGTCATACTGTTCCACAGAAAAGCCGCCGGGAAACGGCATGCCGACAGGGTGGACCGGCTCTTCTTTGATGTACACCGTATAGGCGGCTATCAGATATTTCAGGGACCGCAGACGGTCGCCGGGTGTCCCTTTCTTTGCCGCTGTCTGTGCATCGGCCGCAAATGCTTTCCATGACGAAGGAAGCGGAACCGCAGCATGGATCTCGGCAAGATCATCGGTCATCATCCGGTGATATCCTTCGATGATCTGGATGCGGGCATAATACAGGAGAGCCTCAGCGTATTCGTGAGGGACATTCTCCAGCTTTTTTGCGTATCGGTTAAGCATCAGCTCCAGGTCTTCAGGAGAATACAGCTGACCTTTTTCTTTAAGAGCAGAAAGAAGCGTCCCTTTTCGAGAAATACGGGCGAGATCATTCCATGAAAAAAGAGTTCCCGAAGGGGAATTCCCCTCACGGTTCCAGAATCCCATCTGGACACCTTACTCTGACAGAGGTTTTGCTCCCTTCTTCCATACCTCTTCCCGATAGGTCGGGCCGCTGTTATAGGTACAGAACGGGATGAGTCTGCCATCCGGGGTCGCATAATGGATACAGCATCTTGAGACACGGTCGGTGTCGTAGTTGAAGGCATCCATGAAATGCATCGTGCCGATAAAGAGAGCATTTTCGTGGAATTTCCCGATCGAGTCATAGTCGTGTTTGACGAGAGCATCGTAGATGAGTTTCTTCAGATCGATTCGGATCCCTTCGACCTCTTCCTTTGAAACAGCCTTGTTGATCTTACCTAGACCCGTGGCCATTGCCAGATACTTCCCGGTCTTCCCGGCGGTCTTAAATCGACCCGCCAAGGTGGCTGCCTCGGCAAAGAACTTCTCCACATCAACGAACCGGGTGATCGGCACGAGATCGCCCTCATCATTCACAAACCCGTAGGTCGCTGCTCCGCAGTGCGGGTGGGCACAAAACATGATCTGCGGTTTTCCGGTGTATGCCTCGATCAGATCACAGATGGTCATTACCGACGGAATCGGATAGAAATCTGATGACTTGAGTTTGCCGTTCATCTGCTCATCGATAGAACGGGTGATATCAGGAATGGTGACACGTTCGCGAATGACGTCATCCTCCTTTGCCGCGCCCGTGAAGGCGACCGGCTGGAAATTGATCCCCCGGATGATGTCGACATTTTTGCTCGCGAACCGAATGATGTCCCCGATCTCATGGTTGTTTTTCCCGTTGATGATCGTCGGGACGAGGACAATGCCAAGACCTGCTTTCCGGCAGTTTTCGATTGCCGGCAGACTGGTTTTTTCCAGGAGAGGATTCGTCTCTTTTGAAACGCCATCAAAATGCAGATACACCGTTGAAAGACCTGCATCCCGCAGTTCCTGTGCGAGCTTCGGGTTTTGAGCGAGCTTGACGCCGTTTGAGGCCATCTGCACCTGGCTGAACCCGAGTTCACGGGCTTTTTTGATGATCTCCGCAAGATCATCGCGCATCGTGGGCTCGCCGCCGGAAAACTGGACCGCCGGACATGCCACAGGCTGTTCATTTCTCAGGAGTGTGAGCATCGAAGTGATCTCATCGAACGTCGGTTCATACACATAGCCGCATGCTCTGGCATTGGCAAAACAGAACTCGCATTTGAGATTACAACGGTTCGTTACATCGATGTTTGCAAGAAGTGTTCCTGATTTGTGATTAGAACAAAGACCGCAGCGGGTCGTACACTCTCCAGGAAGGTCAACATTCGGATTTTCCACACCCCTGCCGACTCTGTCATAGGCGTCAAACCGCCGGTACATCTCAGCGTCCGACCAATACAGTGTCCTTGCATAACCGTGTTCCGGACAGGTCCGGCATATCCATATTGCGCCGTCCTCTTCAGTAATCTCCGCGTCAAGCAATTTACCACAAACGGGGCACAGGCTTTTCGTTCTTTTTATCGGCGTCATGGTTAACTCCCTTGAAATATAATTATTATACTAATTCGCGTGTAACTATAAAAGAATGAGAGTGAGAGATTGATAACAGATATTTTGATGACAGTTGGCATGGCCTGTCTATGGGCAGTATGGATTATGATCCCCGCATATATTCCAAACCCAGCCGCCGCGCTCATTGGCGGAGGGACACCGATCGATTTCGGCAGATGCGCAAAAGACGGACGACGGATCCTTGGTGACGGAAAAACCTGGCGCGGCCTTATCGGCGGCATCATTGTCGGTATCATCTTCGGATTCATACAGATCTTTCTGGTTGACTACTTCCAGCTGGATTTCCTGCCGAAACAGACGATTGTCACCGTATGTGCCCTCGCCACGGGAGCTCTTCTCGGCGACATGGTCAAGAGTTACTTCAAGCGCAGAATGGGAAAAGACCGGGGAGCCAAATGGCCCCTTGCAGATATGTATGACATGGTCGTCGGGTCCCTTGTCCTGATGACACTCGCATTACTCGTGACCGGGAATATCGGATGGTTCGCCGAGAACTTTGACTCGGTCGGATTCCTGGTAGCGACCTTAATTGCGATCCTTATACTGTCACCTCTATTACATAGAGGAACAAATATTATCGGATACTTACTCGGGTTAAAGGACGTACCATGGTAAATAGAATATTAGATCTTCTGGTTCAGTATAAGGCAGTGGAGTTTGGGGATTTCACCTTGGCGTCCGGTGCTCAAAGCAGGTATTACATCGATGTGAAAACAGCGATCATGCAGCCGAAACTGCTCTCTGAGATCGCCGCGGAGGTCGCAGCAAAATACGAGTTCGAGTGCATCGCCGGAGTGGCCGTCGGCGGGGTACCACTCGCCGTGGCCGTTTCTCTGGCAGCAGACAAACCCTGCGCCGTTATCCGGGCAGCAGCAAAAGACCATGGGAAAAGCGAGATGATCATCGGAAACGTAAAAGGAAAACGGGTCCTCCTGATCGAAGACGTCACGACATCCGGCGGTTCATCGAAACACGGCATCAATGAACTGAGAAAAGCCGGGGCAATGATCGATTCCGTCGTCACCGTCGTTGACCGGGAAGGCGGGGCAAAAGAGCTTCTGGCCGCAGAAGGCATCACGCTGCACCCGCTCGTCAAAGCAAGCGAACTCCTCGCATAATTTTTTTCTCATTTCCAAATAGATAAACGCATCAAAAATTAATGTGATATATTTATAACATATTGTGACAAATATATCACATGTGAATATGATTTCATTGATGGGACTTATCGGGTTCCTTGGCTTTCTCGGATTCTATACCGGGAATTATGGATATTTCGGATTCTTCGGATTCTTTGTATTCTTCACCTACGCTCTGAAAAAATATGATGAACTCTTTGATGCATATGTGAAAAGATCCGCAACCACGGCATTCTTTACCTCGGTTGTATTATTCTGCGCAGCACTCTGTGCAGTTGTCATACTCAACGTTCCGGAATATATCCCGATCCTCTTCACATTGGTGTTCGTTTTTTCGATCATTGTGTTTATTCTCCGTCTGATCATCTACGAAATGATGGAAAACGTTCATTCTCAGGAGGAGTGATGCAGACACGCATTCGCGAATGCCGGCAAAAACTTGACATGACCCAGGGGGAACTGGCAGAACTCGCGGGCGTGCGTCGGGAGACAATTGTCCATCTGGAAAAGGGGAAATACAACCCCTCACTCAAGCTCGGATTCGATCTGGCAAAGATTCTTCAAATGCCGGTGGAAGAACTGTTTTCCTTTGAGGACGAGTGAACGAGTTTCCTGCCTCCACAGTGATACGGGGCGGCAAATCCCGAGTTATTGGAAACATTATTTGACTGTTGACGCGCCATAGATAAGGATATGAAAATATTAGTGGCCGGAGGTGGCGGAAGGGAACACGCCATCTGCTTAGCACTCACCAAAAATGCGAACGTTGAACTCTACTCCGTCATGGGGAAAAAGAATCCGGGAATCGCAAAAATAGCCCGCGAATCCTTCATCCACGCGGAAACGGATGTCCCCGCAGTTCTGACCTTCGCAAAAGAACACAATATCCAATACGCCGTCGTCGGACCCGAAGCCCCGCTTGAAGCAGGCCTCGCCGATGCACTCACAAAAGAAGGGATCGGCTGTGTAGGGCCGGTCAAAGCAGCCGCCAAAATCGAGACAGACAAAGGGTTCTGCCGCGGACTCATGAATAAATACGGGATCGACGGCTGCCCGGCATACAAACTCTGCAATACCCCAACCGAAGCCGCTGCATTCATTCGAGAATATCCAGGTGACCTTGCAGTTAAACCGACCGGTCTTACCGGCGGAAAAGGGGTCAAAGTTATGGGCGAACAGGTCGACCGCGAAGGAGCAGTCGAATATGCCATGACCCTGAAAGATCAGGTTATCATCCTCGAAGAACGTCTTCTCGGCGAAGAGTTCACGTTGATGGCATTCGTAGACGGCAAACATCTCGTTCCCATGCCGCTCGTACAGGATCACAAACGGGCATTTGAAGGAGACATTGGCCCAAACACCGGCGGAATGGGCTCTTACTCACTCGAAGACCACAAGTTCCCCTTTGTCACCGACGAAGACTACGCTCAGGCGATCTCCATCATGCAGGCAACGATCGACGCCCTCGCAAAAGAAGGGAGCCCCTACAAAGGCATTCTCTACGGCCAATTTATGAACACAAAAACCGGACCGAAAGTGATCGAGTTCAATGCACGGTTCGGCGACCCCGAAGCAATGAACGTCTTGTCGATCCTGACGTCTGACTTCCTGACCATCGCAGAACACATCATCAACGGCACGCTTTCGGCAAAGGACGTCTCCTTTGAAAAGAAGGCAACGGTCTGCAAATACATTGTCCCAATGGACTACCCCGATAAACCCCACGCAGGTGATATCATCACCGTCGGTCCGGCAGAAAACACTGTCCTGTACTATGCGAACATCGCTCAGGAAAACGGTGTCTTGAAAACACTGACCTCCCGCACGATGGCATACGTCGGGATCGGAGACTCACTCGCCGAAGCAGAAAAGTATGCAGAATCGGCATGCAGAAATGTATCCGGAAACGTCAGATACCGGAGTGATATCGGAACAGAAACCCTGTTTGCAAAACGCATCGCCCACATGAAGGAATTACGATCATGAAAAAAGATTTCATTTCGATCACCGACCTTTCAGCTGAAGAGTACGAAGACATACTCACACTCGCCGCCCGGCTCAAACGCCAGCGGTATGCGGGTGTCCCCCATCCGCTCCTCGCCGGAAAAACACTCGCGATGCTCTTCGAGAAGGCATCCACCAGAACACGGATGTCGTTTGATGTCGGCATGTACGATCTCGGCGGATACGCACTCTACCTGAACGCAAGGGACACCCAGCTCGGCCGCGGCGAAACCGTCGCCGATACGGCTCGGGTGATGTCCCGGTACGTTCACGGAGCGATCATGCGGACCTATAGACACGAAACGATCACCGAGTTCGCGAAATACGCATCCATCCCTGTCATAAATGCACTCTCCGACAAAGAGCACCCATGTCAGATCATGGCCGACTCGCTCACCCTCAAAGAAAAGTTCGGGGAACTGGACGGGCTGAAGATTGCCTGGATCGGGGATGGAAACAATGTCTGCAATTCGCTCATCATGTCGTCCGTCCAAACTGGCATGGAAATCGCAGTCGGAACCCCGAAAGGATACGAACCCGACCCCGATGCGGTGAGATTTGCGAAAGAAAACGGCGGCAAAGTCACCATCTACGATGACCCGGTCAAAGCGGTAACCGATGCCCACGCGATCTATACGGACACCTGGATCTCAATGGGTGAAGAGGATATCAAAGAGACCAAGCTCAAAGACTTCGTCGGATACCAGCTCGACACCGCCCTGCTGAACAAGGCAGCCTCGGACGCGCTCGTTTTGCACTGTCTTCCTGCCCACCGAGGCGAAGAGATCACCGACGAAGTTATCGACTCCATGCAGAGCGGAGTCTGGGATCAGGCGGAGAACCGGCTGCATGCCCAGAAAGCCATTCTCGTTCGGCTGATGGGCCAGGGACACTGAGATGCAGCCCGACTTTACGCGGATCGGCAAACGGCTGTTTTCTGAACATCTGGTCGGAGGAAACTTCGGCAACATGAGCGTGAGGATCGATGAGGGATACTTCATCACCAAAACTGGCTCCTATCTGGACGCTGACCCGGAACAGATCGTCCTGATGCCCCTAAACGGCCGGGTCACCCCGGGTGCATCCAGCGAATGGCGGGTCCACACCGCCGTCTACAATACCTCGGAGCACAAAGCAATCGTCCACGCCCACCCGCCGTATGCCGTGGCCCTCTCACTTCTCACCGACTCTGAGATCATTACTATTGACAGCGAAGGAAAACTGCTTGCCCCGACGATCCAGGTCGTCGACGGACCCTGCGGATCAGAGAAGCTCGCGGACGTGGTCGCAGAAGGCCTCAGTTCTACAAACATCGTCATCGCCAAAGGTCACGGGACCTTCGCAGCCGGACGAGATCTGGATCAGGCATATCTGTACACCTCACTCGCCGAACACTGCTGTAAAGTTCTGTATCTGACGAAAACATACAGATAATTTCTTATTTTTTTATTTCCACATTTTTTTCTTGAGGCATTGAGGAAAAAAATTATATGTGAGTATAAGTAAACAAAATGGATATTACTTGGGAAATAATTAAAAATATCTCTCAAATACCATATGAGAAAATTATTTATTTACATATATACAAACATAAAATAATGAATTTCATCTCAAATCCTGAAACATTAATTAAAAGGGTTTTGTTTTTTGCAGGTGGATTCATCATTGGATTTCCTATCGCAGGATTTATGATGTCGCTTGGCATATTTCCGCAACTTTGCGGCACCCCGGATATTTTACAAATACCAGTCGTTATCGTGGGATTAGCGTTATTTCTCGCAGGAATGGTATCGATATTCCATGCATTTATGCTAAAAGAATGATTGGATTCTCAAGGACTTTTTTGGAGGGAGCAGAACCCTTTAAGCTAACCTATCCAGCCTAACGAATCGACATAGCAATAAGAAAAACTGCACAAATAAAAAAAGAGCGGCTCAGAGTGCCGCATCGATATATTCTGAAATCCTCGGCACGGAAACGGCACCCACCGGCACAAGTTTACCATTGATCAAAATGATCGGCAGCGGCGGGTGATCGACCCTCACAATCTCGACGACACGTTCAGGGATCCCGGCGTCCAGTGACGTGAGCGTCACCGACACCCGGTCGCCGTACTTCTCATTTAGAGCTTTTTCCAGTGCCGGAAACGCAAACACCATCGTTTCCTTCTCAAAACATTCCACAAGCCCGCAGGAACGATCCTTATCACAGGGGAACGGACCACAGGGGCGGTATGTATAGCCAATAACTTCTACAGAGATCGGAGTCATGCCTAAAGTATTAGTGCTGAGTGTAAAAAAAGAATGGTGAAGCGTCCTATCGCTTCAGTTCAGATGAGTGCCATAAGAAGGCTCTCAAGCGTTGCTGCATCGGTAACTCCCTCAAGTCGCTGGATGACCTTACCGTCCTTTTCGATGATGAGAGTCGGAACTACGCTGATGGAATACTTGTTTGCAAGATCTCCGTGCTCATCCACATCGACCATCTGGACGTCAACCTTATCACCAAGTTTTTTTGCAAGATCGTGGACAATAGGGCTCTGGATTCTGCAGGGTCCGCACCAGGTGGCGAAGAAGTCATATAATACCGGTTTTGTCATAATTAAAAGTGGGAGAAGAACACTAATATAGCTTCCCATCAGGGAATAAAAAATGAGGGGAAGGGGTCCCGGAATAGTTATTTGATAAGTGCCCGGATCAGATCACGGTCGAACAGCATGCCGGAAAGCCGCTGATCGTTGTCGATGATCGGCATCTGGTCAACCCGTCCGCGTTTCATCCGCAGAGCACAGTCGCTGACCTCTGCATTGTTTGGAACAGATATGACCTTTCTGACCATGCAGACCTTGACAGGACGGTTCGGAAGCTCGACTTTGGAGACACCGTAAGAGATCGTGTGATTATCGCGAATACTCTCCCAAGTCCACTCATCGTCATCCGTTCCGGTCGAGAAGTCACTCGTCTGGACATCATCCTCGATACTTGAGCATCTGATAAGATCACGCTCGGAGATGATCCCGGTGAGTTTGTTCTCCGAGTTCAGGATCGGCATGGCATCTGTGTGGGCGAGTTCCATGATCCGGCCGACGACCGGCAGAGGGGTCTCTTCCCAAAGGGCATACGTCTTTCTGCTGACATATCCATTTCTGATCTCGCAGACATCCCGAAGTTTCGCAACCGCTCCGACAAGATCGGAAACGCTTAAAATACCAATGAGATTCTCGCCTTCGACGACAGGCAGACGACGGACATTCATCTTCGTCATGATCTCTGCAGCTTCAGAGAGAGTAACATCAGGACGGATCGTCAGCGGCTCGGAGGACATGAGAAGGGCAACCTGGGTTTCTTCCGGTTTACGCAGAATATCTTTTCTGGTAACGATACCGAGGAGCTTTTTCTGGGGACCTTTCACCACCGGGACACCACTAATTCCGGTCCGCTTGAGAATACGCAGAACATCATCGCGGCCCGAGGGGATCTCGACCGTGACAACATCTTTTGTCATGTAATCTTTTGCTAACATTTCCGTCATGATATTCACCTCAGGATTCAGGCCGGTCACACAGATCGACCTAATCGGTTTTCCGTTACAGAAAATCCGTGTGTATTTCTTGGAGTGCAGGAGATAAATAACGCTTACATTCCTTCGGAGGATTTTGGCGCGAAAATGCCGACGAATCACCTATTCGCGCGGAAAAAAGTTTAGGGGGGTTAGTTTTTGATGATCAGCGTGCTGGTTTTCGCATAGTTGACGATATGCATTGATACGCTGCCAATCAGAAGGCGGTCGAGTTTGCTCTTACCGCGGGATCCGACAACAATAAGATCACATTCAAGCTCAAGTGCTGTATTGATGATCGTATCACCGGCATGTCCTGCCTCAAGATGGGGAATGACGTTCACACCTTTCTTGGATGCTTCCTCAACCAGTTCCGCCATGACATCCCGGCCTTCTTTTTCAAACCGCTGATAGATCAGTTCCCAGGATGTGTCCACCGGTCCGGGCGAGATCATACCTGACTCGATAACGTAGATTGCATGCAGTTCGGCTTTGGACATTTTTGCCAGTTCAATCGCTTTATTGAATGCAATTTTGCTGATGTCGGATCCATCGATCGCAACAAGTATCTTGGTAAACATTTTTTAGAACCTCCTACTTTATGTGTAAATTACTCCTGCAAGGTTATAAAGAGATGGTATTACCCCGGGAAATGACCCGGGTGATGCCCCGGGAACCGAGCCGGGTGATCAGAGATGTGAGAGGATCCTGCGTCCAGCGGCCGGCATACCCGCCGTCAAGGAGGAGAAGATCGGCTGACCCGCCCACCTCGATTCTCCCTCTCCTGCCCATAAGAGAGAAGCCGTCCGTCATCATCCGGAGAATGTCTATGGAATCTATTTTGTATATGGTCTGCAGGAATGCTGCTTCGGCGAACATATCCGGAGCGACAAACATCACATTGTCGGTCCCGAGAAAAACCCGGCATCCGGCATCCAGCATTTCATGAACAGGCGGACGACGGGCATCGGCGGTCGCCCCAAGAAGCCAGTTCGACCGGGGACAGATGACGATCGGGATATCGCGGTCTGTCGCCTCACGAATATGGGCTTTCGTAAAATGCGTGGCATGGATGATCAGATCAGGATCGAGAGCAAAAGCCGCCTCAATGTCTTTGACTCCCGCTTCGCCTGCATGCACGGCGAAAAGTTTCCCGGCCTGTTTTGCAAGGCGGACGGCCTCTTCCTCCGCCGCCGTGCCTTTCGCACTGGAAAGACCAAAACCCTGGGCGGCAAACTCGCCGCCGTCTCTCCCGAAGACGAACATGCCCACTGAAGGATCTGCAGCCTGATTGAGAAGATCGACACCTGCCTTTCCCCCTTCCCGGAAATCCGCAAAGCCGAGGGTCCCGGTCACCTTCATGAACCGAATCGTATCCTGCATTGCAGAGACCAGACGATCCGGGGGCGTTTCCCGCAAAAGCCGGTGCTTCAGCCCGTTCGGCGGGGCGACGAGTTCCGCCAGCGGCCGGTCGATTGGCGTATCCATCCCGACCGTGTCGGCGATGTGGGTATGCGCGTTGAAAAAGGCCGGAACGATCCATTGAGAGGAGGCGGTTTTACTCTCGGTCATCTCAGAGATATGCCCGTTTTCGATGACGATTTTCACATTACGCGGGGTAAACTCATCCCCGGTGAATGCCAATCCTTCCAGTATTTCCCCCTGCATTGATCCGTGATCTCCTGTTCTTTTATATGGGTAGAGGATGAATATAATAGGATATGGCAGCAAAGAACTCGGGCAGAGGACTAAGTTCATCAGCAGGTCTGGTTACCTACTACGATGCAGATGACCGCAAAGCGTTTCACATTAAACCAACAGTTGTGTTAGTGGTCGCAGGTGTCGTCGGTGTCGTCATTTACCTGCTGAACCTTTTCATCTAAGTCCCAAATAATATACTTGAGATTTATTCTCAACTTTTTTCAGATCAACGGATCGACCTTACTCACCCTGGACCCTACACCGCATTTATCCGAGGACTCTTTTTCTCACTCAAAAAGCCCTGTGACTGTGGGCACGATCTGCTCATCGCGCAAACTTTTGGTTTGCCCGGCTAAGGGCGAGCCTGACAACTCACCCCGCTCATCACACGAAATTCACGATAAGGGGGACAAGGGCGGAGGGGTGGGAGAATCTCTATTATTTTTTTGGGGTGTTTTGGTGTGATTTTCGATTTGGTGTATGGGATTCTTTTTTGATGAGCGCATCCATCACACGAAATGCACGAAAACACGACGAAAACACGAAAAGAGAAAAGTTCGTTGGACGATCTCCATGTATTACCCTCCCCCGTCCCCCACGCAAACCTTCGGTTTGCTCGGCTAAGGGCGAGCCTGATGGCTCACCCCGCCCACACGAAAACCACAAAAATCAACGAAATGCACGAAAAGGGGGACAGGGGTGGAGGAATATATGCTCTTCTGTTTTTAAAAGAGGAGAGCCGATCTCTTTTTTTATCCCGGGGTGCGGGGCCGCGACTCCGGCGCGGAGCGGTCCGCGGTGGAGATATCTTATTTTTGTATTCAGATCAACGGATCGCTTAAATATTTCAGAAGAGAGGTATCTGTATGCAGTTTCGGATGATCCACAACAACATCAACGTGCTCGATCTCGACCGATCGATGAAGTTCTATGCAGAAGCTTTGGGACTTTTTGAAGTAAAACGGATCGTGCCCGAGTCAGGGAACGTTACGATCGTTTTTCTGGGAGACGGTCAGTCAAACCACAAACTGGAACTCACGCAGATCAACGGTCGAACAAAACCGTATGAACCGGGCGACAACGGAAGGCATCTGGCATTCTCGACCGACGATTTTCAGGGATCCCTCGAAAAACACCAGAAAATGGGCTGCGTGAAGTCGGTCAACGAGGCAAGCGTGGTCTATTATCTCGAGGATCCGGACGGATACACGATCGAGATCCTCCCGCTCGGCAGAGGATGATATTGTATATAAATCTATTTAAATTCTGAAAACGAGAGCAAAAAAACGCGGTTTTTTACTTACATAGAGCATATATCTCATTACATTCTGCCGGACTGAAATACCATACTCAGGATACTGAGAAACGACCCGTCCGACAGTCTGAATACGAGCTAATTTATGGATATTGATTCGACGATTCCAAGCAGAGAGGGGACCCTCTCCTCTCCGGCGGAAGAGCTCGACCTCTCGACCCTCTTTCCGCCATTGAACAGCCATCCGAACATCACCCTCACGTATGATCCAAACGAACCTGAGGGTGAGCCATGCCCCGTCTCTCCGGTCCCGGTCCCCCGGGAGCTGCCGGCAAACACGGCGGCGGCCGTAAAAAGCGCCGGGAGTGCTCTTCGGTATTATAATACCGCCAACCGTTCCTTTGTCGGGATCTATGCCGGCCGTCTGTGCGAGATCATGGACGGTGTGATCACGCCTCTTGACCGGGGCAGGCTCCGTATCCTGCTGACGGCACTTTCCCGCTGGCACAAACCGGGCGATGAATCCAAGACCGAGATCCCGCTTCCTTTCGACCTGCTCGAAAGCGTGCTGAAAGCCTCGGCAAAGGAGCTGGACAGACTGCCGGAGATCAAAGGCGTCCATGTTGGCGCGATGCTGATGCCAGACGGCGGGACCCTTTCCGGCGAAGGCTACGATAAAACGACCGGCTGGTTTTTCCTGAAAAAAACGGATGTCCCGCCTGTCCCGGAGATCCCGACGGAATCCGACCTGATCCTCGCACGGGAATATATTGATTCGGTGTATCACGAGTTCCTGTTCAAAGACCGGGTGGATTATGAAAACAATCTGGCAGCGGTTTTTTCCGCGATGCTGAGACCAAGTCTTGCCGGCCCGTTTCCGATCCATGCTGTTCGCAAAAACAGTCCGCGGACCGGCGGAAGTTTTCTGCAGCGGGTGAATGAGATCGCCGCGTTCGGGTGTGACCGGCAGGTCTATCCTGCCCCGTCCCGCCCGGAAGAGATGGAGAAACTGCACAAGACGATCGTAAAGGAGAGTCCGCTCTACGCGGTGATCGACAACGTGCCGCAGGGTGGAAACTTCGTCTCGGATTTTCTGCTGACGGCGACGTCGGGGAACGGCACGACATCGTTTCGGGATCTCGGGAGCCTGAATCAGGTCGAAAGGGTCGTGACCACGCAGTTTTGTGTGAACGGGAATCATCTGAAGATCTCTGCCGATGTCTGCGGACGCGTGATCGTGACAAACATTATGGCGCCAAAACCCTGGCAAGAGCTGCGGTTTTCCCGGAAAAAGGATGAGCTGATCGCTTATGCGAAAGAGATGCACCCAAAACTCGTGTGGGCGTTCGCGGTTTTCCTGAAAAACTGGATCGCGAAAGGACGTCCGGCGCCTCCGCCGTGTCCGGGAAATCTGTCGGAGTATCCTGAATGGTATTCTATCATTGCCGGATCGCTGTATGCAGCAGGGTTTAGTAAGGTCCTTTCGAATATGGATGAGGTCCAGACAGCGGAGAACGAGGCGGAGACGGAAGGCTGCGAGCTTTTGTCCCGGCTGTTTGCCAAGTTCGGGAGCGAGATGTTTTCTCCGGCAGGTCTGAAGACGGTCCTGGTCCAGGAAGGCGAGATGCGCAAAGATCACCAGGTCTCTTCGCAGACGATCCTGGATTATGCACCGGATCATCTGGTGAAGGCAGCGGTTGCCGGAACGCTGACGGATGTGATGACGGGTAAATGGATCTCGCAGATCGCGGATCAGAAGTTTGCGGGATATGACCGGTATCTGACGAAGATCCGGGTGACTCCAGGTGTGAGATACCAACTCGTCCCCGTCGAAAAACAGACAAGCCTTACGGATTCTCTGTAGGATATGTAGGACATGTAGGGTGAATGTAGGGTGAAAATCCTCCACCCTACATACATTTACGGCTGAATTTTTCTTTGTTTTGGATTTAAAGGAATATTTGTATTTTTATGTAGGGATGTAGGATGATTTTGTGTTGTGTGAATAGGGAGATGATAGTTGAGAGATATTCTGCCGTAGGAGATGGATCTCAGTTTATCCTACATACCCTACATAGTGTCATAATTATACCTTATTCCCAAATTCAAGGAGAATAATGGGTTTTTATCCTACATATGACCCTACATGTATCCTACATCAATGAAGAGAAATCCAATTTTTTATTGAAATTTCGTTTTACTGAGAAGAGATTCCATATAATTACAATTGGAATACTGATAATTCGTGCAACCGTAGAAAACATCCCCATTTTTCACTTTAACAATTAAATATCCATCTTCACATGCGGGACATTTCTTAATATCATACTTATTTTTTATATCATTTGTCATAAAATTACAAATTTCCGGTTCATTTGTACACAAATAAAGATGAATGCCATAATTTTTATTATACTCATACTTAAGCGGACACCCACAAACAGGACATTTATATATTGATTTTTCGGTAACCTTCAAACTCATATCTTCGGGATATGATAATGGATAATCTTTGATAAGTTCCAAAAGGAACCTGGAGGGATTATATTTGGGGGTTGCAATATAGATGTGATTTTTTGTTCGGGTCAATGCCACATAGAACAGTCTACGTTCCTCCGCGAAGGGGATGGTCATATCTTCATGTGTAACAAGTTTCAAAATAGGATCATCTTCTATTTGACATGGGAAACCGAACTTACCTTCACGCATATTCAGAAGAATAACATTATCATACCCTAGTCCCTTAGCACTATGCGCGGTCATAAATGCAAGTTTTGCCTCAGGATACTGCACACATCTGATTTCACGTTTTGATTTGCCTTTTTGTATTTCAGTGAATTTCTTTGTATTCACGAGATTTTTCATATCAAAATTATATCTACCCATCAGGAGAATTTTAGATTCATATCCATATTCCTCACATATTTTTCCAATAGTACCTGTAACAACATCAGCCAGATTTTGTATTGCATTTTGACTGTCATCATAGGGGACCAGAACAATGGGATCTGTTAGGGATTTGGGGGAGATAAGTTTCTTTGTGATCTGACTACTGTTTTTCTGAATAAAAGATCCTGCAATATCTATGAGTTGTTGCGAGTTTCGGTACGTATGATTAATCTGCAGTTCTTTTCCTGACCCCATAATTTCTCTAAACTTAAGGAACAAGGTAATATCACTACCCGAGAAAGCGAAAATAGATTGCCAGTCATCACCCACCGCAATTACTTGGGCATGAGTAACATCTGCCAATTCTTTTGTCAGATTGAATCGTTGCCGGGCGATATCCTGGAACTCATCGATAATAATGTATTTGTAGGGATGGACAATTCCTTGTTTTTTGAATTCCTTAAGATAGAAATAGGCATCATTGATCATATCGGCAAAATCGATATGATTCGTCTGATGAAGTTGGTCTTGGTAGTATTCATAGACCTGCTCTGCAATATTGAGAAAAAGTTCCGTTCTTGGATTGGCATTTTCCCGCAGTTTGACAAAATCCTCATTAGTATATCCTGCGGATTTAAAGAGTCCGATAAACCTATTCAAAAAATCTGCGAGCTTCGAAATATATTTATCTTTGTCAGTAGCCACGAGTTTTTCGTATACTTCGGTCAAATCCCGGAGTTCCAACCCGAAACCATTCTCTGTTAGTACATCCTCGAGATGATCTATGAGCTGGCGATGATCGTTGTATACGGACCACGTTTCAATAAGGGTAGTATGATGTTCTTTATGCAGATTTCGCTTATCCTGAATACTTTTTGTGTATCTTTTTAGTTCAGCTGGTGAGAATATATCACTCTGATAATCCTCCGAGATTCCATAATGTTCAAGATAGACATTATTTTCTCCTTGTTGGATGTAGAAATCCGGAGTATACTTCTTTCTGGCATTTGGCATTAGATATGGATATGGTCTCTCATATTCATACTCCAGATTATGCAAATAGAGAAAGTTTGCAATCTGTACTTCCTGATTCGAACGGAGATACTCCCCAGTTAATGTTTTAGTTTTAGCTTCCCGTTTCACTGCAACTTTTTTTATGTATTCACCAAGATTGCTTTTTAGTGATTGATAATTCAGGGAAGCATTATATTCATGATATTGATTGAGATTTTCAAACTTGAATACATCTGCAGGGAGATCAAAATAGTATCCCAAAAATAATACCAGATTTCTCAATAATGATTTGTTTTCGTATATTTTGGTGATGAGTAAATCCGAGATGATACTGTATGAACCACCATCTCTGATTACCTCCGGGTTACTATTTTCTGAATCTTTTCTCAGTTGTTTGATTAAACTAAAGGCAAATGAATGAAATGTGGATATTCGAACATTGGGCAGGTGTAGTTTATTGTTAATCCTATCCTGAAGTTCACCAATGGCTTCATTTGTGTATGATACAACGACAATATCCTCCTGAGATATACCTTGTTTATCTACGAGGTATTTCACCTTTGCAGCCATGGTCGTTGTTTTTCCAGCACCCGCTCCGGCGATAATCAGACAATGATCTCCATCGGTTACCACAGCTTTTCGTTGATCCGCATCAAGTGAGATACTTTTATCAATTGGCAAAAGTATCTTGTCGAAGTATTCTTTGTTGGATTCGACGAGATTGGATGTTGACCTTTCAGGGTCTGATTCTCTTATTGCATGATATTTTTCAATAAACTGATCTATCTGAGTTTTTTCGATTCTTAGGTTTGAAATATTTTTCTCAATATATTTTCTAATTACCGGAGTTGATAATGCACGATAATATGAATCATATTTTTGATGGATATATTGAGATAAATCATCATCATATGCATAATTTTTACAATCTTTTTTGAAGGAAGAGAAGATTTCTGGAAGATGAGTGTAATCCAATAATTCAGATGACTGGGCATTTCGGATATCGGCTTTTTGTTTTGATGAGGAAATACTGCACGTTGTGCATGCAATCAAACCTTTATTTTTTCTAGCAGTACAAATACGACAGATATTGGGCATATTTTATAATTTCAGCTATTATTCCTTCCCATAATTATAGGATAGGATATCATCAATATTTTCAAGAATGAATAACTGGGCTTCCTTTGAATAGAGAGCTACGGTGTAGTCCCCATTGACGGATGTTCTCTTTTCGGCAGTAATGCCCATAAAATTGCCTTTTTCGGTTGGTAGTCGAAGAGCCTTCTGAGATATTGGATCAACAGATTTTTCCATTAATCCTTGTTCGACGAGCCAGGAGGTAACACTAACTGATTTTATCTTTACCATTGAATCATCTTGAACAACATTATTAATATTTATTATAAAATTAGTGATAGTTTGAGGTACTGGCGATATGGATGCCCGAATTTGTTCATCAGTAATCACAAATGGTTTTTTGTCCATCCTTGATGAGCGAGATCTCGATTTAGGCATGCCATTTGTTATTATTTCTGATAAGACCTTGGCAGTAAAGAAAAATGAGCGTGCAAGTTCAATATTATTAAGAATTGTATCGTTTGGGAGTTTATTTTCAGTAAAAGGATCTTGACCAAAAGCCAACATTTCCATCACTTTTTTCGCCCGATCCAACTGCTCCAAATTAAATAAATTGTCAGTCATATGAAATCGCTCTTAATGTATGATGGGAGATTAGGATATTTAAATTAACCACAAGTAATAATCTACTAAATGAATGAATCACAACAGAGAGTTGTGGATTTAGTCCAATTTTAATATTTGTTAGATTAATTTTTATGAACACTGATCAATTCATCACCCATATCCTTAATACCCTCCCCTCTCTATAGTTTGTCAGAACAACAATATCATGTCCATAACGCCCCGCCTCCTCCTCATCGCACTTTTACTGAGCGCTCTGTGTATCCTCCCCGCCGCGGCCGAGCTTCCGTCCTCCTACGACCCGCGGGACCTGAACCTCACCCCCGTGATAACCGACCAGGGAAATTTCGGACTCTGCTGGGCATTCGCCGCCGTCAGCTCACTCGAATCCAGCATGATCTATCAGGATCCGGAAAACTACACCGGGATAGATCTCTCCCCCTACCACCTCGCGTACTTCACCTACAACCGCGAAGATATCAGCGACCTGACATCTCCTTTTCCCGGACTTGAAGAAATCGCCGGAGACATTACCATCACCCCCTCTTGGGATATCATCGACAACATCCGCGGACTGAATACCGGCGGCTATGAATATCAGGGAAAATACTCACTTGCTTCAGGGATCGGAGCAGTGAATGAATCCCTGGTCCCCTTCGACTCGTACGGAAACAACACACCGATCTCACCGGATCTCGCCATCTCCGAAAACGAGATCCTGCTGGATTCTGCCTTCTCCATCTCCCTCGACGATACAGACGCCATAAAAACGCATCTCATGCACAGCGGAGCAGGCATACTCTCATTTTACGTAGCCTACGATGAACCCTACCTGACCCAGATAGACACCGGCGACTGGGCGTATTATCTTGGATCAACAGACAAAGACACTCTTCCAGATGCCGGAGGTCACGCCGTTCTTCTCATCGGGTGGGACGATACCTTTGGATCCTTTGATCTGACGCCCGATCAGGACGGAGCCTGGCTGATCCAGAACTCGTGGGGAACTGACCCCGCAAACTGCTCGTATATCTGGATATCCTACAATGAGCCAAGCCTTGGCGGGATCTTCTTTTATGTCGGAGGAGAACCGCCCTACGATCACAATTATCAGTATGACGGGGGAACGCTGGCAAATGATCGCCCAACCGACCAGACGACCGTGTCGATCGCGAACGTGTTCACCGCCGGCGGGGACGAGCTGATCAGAACAGTATCTCTGGATACGAACCAGTCAGTGAGATACAGCGTATCTGTGTACACTGACCCGACGGAGAATGCCCCGGATACCGGCAGATTGTCTGCACAGCAGAGCGGCGATATTCCCTATCCGGGATATTATACGATCGATCTGGATGAGCCGGTGCCGATAGAAAAGGGACAGACCTTTTCTGTCGTGTATGAGCTCGAAACAGACGGGCTGCTGAATATTTCGATCGACTCCTCTATCGTATCAGAGGATGCCGAGACGGTGACTTTTGCAAAAGCGGGACAGAGTTATCTGAATGACGGGACGGGATGGACAGATATGAGTGCGGACGGGGAGACGAATCTCCGGATCAAAGCATTCACGAACGATACGGTGTTTTCGATCACGGTCGATCCGGTCGCTGTTTCGATAAAAGAGCAGGGTGTTTCGGTTACCGGAACGACGAACTTCGCAATCGGAAGGGAGATCACGGTGACGCTTGTCTGTCCGAACGGAGATGTCCGGGCAGAGACGGCTGAGGTGAGGAAAGGTTCACCGGCGAATTTCTGGGAGGTTACGTTTTCCCCGGTGAAGCTGACGGAGGAGGAGTATTTTGTGTCGGCGGTGAGAAACGAGGTCCTGGCGGAGGGGGTGTTTGTGCCGAGCGGATTTAAGGATATGCTGGTTTTTGGAGCGAAAGGGACGATCATGCCGGCGAAGAGCGTAGTTTAGGTTGATAGGGTATATTGACATTCTTATATGAAGAAAGGAGTCGGGATGGGTGTGGATGTATGAGGAAAACCAACCGCGAATCGGCGCGAATCCGCCCTTCGGGCGAGGCGAATCGGATTTGCTATTCCTCACTCTCGCAAGTCTCTCGCAAGGCAAAGCCTTGCTCGGCTGAGGTCGCCCCTACGGGTCAGCCTGCCCTCGACTTGCTCGTCCCTTCATCGGGATCGTTCGGGCAAATCCTGTCGCCGCCCCAGCGGCTCCCGTGAGGGGGATAGACACTGAGCAGTCCTAAAAATGGTAAAATGTTCTTTTACTCCCGACCCTAAATGAGAAAGGGGAGAAAATTATCATGGGGAGGCGCTGGGGCGCCGACAGGATTTGCCCGAACGGTCCCGATGAAGGGACGAGCAAGACAGCGAAGCTGGATTGCGAGAGTGAGGAAAAGCAAATCCGATTCTGGGAGCAAGCCAAAGGCTTGCGGGATTCGCGCCGATTCGCGGTTGGTTTTTCTCTTGTGTCTACATGAACGCCATACACGAAATCGAAGCACATCTCATAAGTACATCAGTTTTTTCATGTATCCATACCCGGCATTATTTTTTCGGGAGTAAGAGTATGTATTGAGACTTGAAATATATAAAAATGGAGATTTCACATTATTAATGTGCTTTAAACTGTACTTTTTTGATTATTTTTCCCGAATAAATAAAACAAATCTAATTAGTGAAAGCACAATTCCAGAAATAATACAAATAATACCTATTATTAGGAGTAGTTGGTTGAATGAAAGTAATATACCAATTGAATAAATAATCGCTCCAATAGGGAGAAGGATCAAACTAACCGGCCATAATTGAGATGATATCTTAAAACGAACACCCTCTTTCGGAGGAGGAGTCAATGATATTGCAATAAGTAATAGGACAAGAAAAAGGATAGATACAATGATTAAACAAATACTGAAGCATGCCAGATTACCTTTGATTAAAGAGTAAATCGTCACAGGGATAAATGAAATCATTAGAGCCAAAAGAAAACACAAGAGTTTCGTCTCAAATCCCGAAACGGGTTTCTTGAGTAAAGTGAATGGAATGTACCAATACAAGATACCCAAGAAAAATGCGATCACACTAGCACAGATAAGAAATACCGTTACACCCCAAGTCTCTCTTGAATCAGGAAAGCAGGCAGAAAACATTGAAGGAATGCCAATGAACGCCATTATCGTAGACAGGGCAATCACGAGAAAATTCCAATTGGTTTCTTTGACGGCAGGGGCGGATGTTTCGTTCAGTTTTATTTTCTTTCTATCACGGGAAATAACCATGAATGTGACTGATCTTTATACTTACATAAATCTATCCGGGATGAAATGACCAAAACGTGAAAAAAAGAATGTTGCCTGATCTGTCAGGTGAAAAAGGTCAGATCCCTTTTTTATGCAGATGATATGAGTAGATGAATGGTGCTGCGACCATCACGATGATCACCCCGAAGAAGACCGGGACCCAGAACCAGACGAGGAACGAGTTCACGATCAGCACAAACCCGCCGATCATCCAGAGATACCCGGCGAGTCGATGGGTCCGTCTCCAGTTTTCCTCGCTTTCAAGCGTCCATTTGATCCGAATTCCGGCGACCGGATTCTGTTTTGTCTTTGGAAAGTAGTTGCCGATGATGATAAACACAACGCCTACCAGGACCGGGGCAATGATCTGGATCGGGATATCCGCACCAAGACCCTTAAACAGGGCGATCGGAGCGATCACGAGCGCGATTATCGCACAGAGCCAGCGGGAAAACTTGATCATCATGCTCTGATTTTCCCCGCCGTATTTTCTGGTCGAAACATTTACGATGATGTTAAAGAGACACAGAAGCATCGGAATACCGAATACTACGAGATCTTTAGGTCCCCAGCTGTCCGGATTGCCGGCAAAGTCGAAATGGATCGGGATCGAATCGGGCAGTTGGTCATACAGCAGTACCCCTAGAGCGATCGGCAGAAGACAGATCACCGATGTGATTATCAGGGTTTTATCAATTTTCATTTTGTACCTCTTTGAACTGGGAGATCCAACACATAAGCTCCTCGAACACCGAGAGATTCAGCTCATAATACACGAAGTTCTTGTATTTTGTTTCCGTCACAAGATCCGCTTTTTTCAGCTGGGACAGATGATACGAAATCGTCGCTCCGGTCATGTCGAAGTGCCCGGCGATATCTCCGGCAGACATCTTCCCCTCTTTTAAGAGCGTGAGGATCTCACGCCTGACCGGATCAGATAATGCTTTGAATGTCTCGGGAAATCCCATAATACTACCATACTCTTTTGACCGTGAAACTATTTAGATGTATTTCTAAATTGATGATTTTCTAAATAGATCCGGCAGTCAGGAAAGACTTACGTTCTTTCATACAGATAATCTATCTACGGAGAAATCATGGGCGAACTCGCTGCATTACCAAACATCGGCAAAGACACCGAAGAAAAGCTGAACAAAGTCGGAATCACGACTGCCGCAAAGCTGCGTGAAACCGGCAGCAGACAGGCTTGGCTTATGATCAGGGGGATCGACGACTCCGCATGTCTCCACAGACTCTACGGGCTGGAAGGAGCGGTTTTAGGCGTAAAAAAAGCGGCGCTGTCCGCCGAAACAAAAAAAGAACTGAAAGAGTTCTACTCTTCGTTCAGTTGACCGAGGTCATTCATTTTTTTGTTCAATCTTCTTGAACTTCCCATACTTCCCGCCGATAATGATAATGATAATTCCAACAAAGATACCGACTATCATCAGGATAAAGTTCTGGTAGTAACCTGAGAACACAACTGATGATGCAATTATTACAGCAACACCGAGCAGGACAATGGCCGTTGAAATAACAGAACCTTCTTTCGTAAGATACTCAAAAAATGAGGACATACTTCTAACATACACTTCAACTCTAAATAAATGTATGGAGGATTCGATAATCCAGGGCATCCAAACACCCCGAACTTCACCCCATATTCCAAGGCTGCCTGCCGCGAACGGCCAGTACGGGAACAGTTAATTTGCATGCATAGCCTACATATAGGCATAGGAACGTCCGGGTACAGGAAAGGGACACTGATATGGTTTACAGGATATTTGTTGAGAAAAAACCCGCACTGGCAAACGAGGCACGAGCATTGCAGAATGAACTGCAGAGTCTGCTGGGCATCAAAGAACTGACATCGGTCAGAATAATCAACCGGTACGATGTCGAAAATATAGAAAAACCGCTGTTCGAATACGCAAGATCAACGGTTTTCTCCGAGCCTCAGCTGGATATAACGTATGATGAGCTGGAGCCCGCAGGCGACGACGCCATGTTTGCCATCGAGTATCTGCCAGGCCAGTTCGACCAGAGAGCGGACAGTGCCGCCCAGTGTATCCAGCTGATCTCCCAGGGAGAGAGACCGCTCGTAAACACCGCACGGGTGTATATTCTCAAAGGAAAAATCTCCAAAGAACAGCTGCTTGCGATCAAAAAATATGTGATCAACCCGGTCGAGAGCAGAGAGGCATCTCTGGATAAACCGGCGACCCTTTCCGTAACCTACCATATCCCGACAACCGTCGAAACGCTCACCGGATTCACCAAGCTGGATGAGAAAGGTCTTACCGGCCTTATCCGCGAACTTGGTCTTGCGATGGATCTGGACGATATCAGATTCAGTCAGCAGTATTTTATTCAGGAAAACCGGGACCCGACGATCACCGAGATCCGGATGATCGATACCTACTGGTCGGATCACTGCCGCCACACGACGTTTTTAACGACGATCGACAAGGTAACGACGAAAAGCCCGCTTCTCCAGAAAGCATTCGACGACTACATCGCAGTCAGAAAAGAAGTCGGCCGGGAAAAACCCGTCAATCTGATGGATATCGCGACAATAGCCGTCCGACATCTGAAACAGGCAGGAAAACTCGACAAGCTGGACGAGTCCCCTGAAATCAATGCATGTACCGTGAAAATAACGGTGAACATAAACGGCAGAGACGAGGACTGGCTTCTTCTGTTCAAGAACGAGACCCACAATCACCCGACCGAGATCGAACCGTTCGGCGGAGCGGCGACCTGTCTTGGCGGAGCGATCCGTGATCCCCTGTCGGGCCGTGCCTACGTTTATTCAGCGATGAGACTGACGGGCGCCGGAGATCCCCTGACCCCAGTAAGCGAGACGCTGACCGGGAAACTTCCGCAGAGAAAGATCGTCTCGACGGCGGCGGCGGGCTACAGTTCGTACGGAAACCAGATCGGGCTTGCTACCGGGATGGTCGATGAACTCTATCATCCGGGATACGTGGCAAAGCGGATGGAAGTCGGCGCCGTTATAGGTGCCGTCCCCATGGAAAATGTCCGGCGCGAAGTCCCGGCCGATGGTGACGTCGTGATCCTGTTAGGCGGACGGACAGGGAGAGACGGATGCGGAGGGGCGGCAGGTTCCTCGAAATCCCACACGGTAGCTTCGCTCACGAGCTGCGGAGCGGAAGTCCAGAAGGGAAATGCTCCCGAGGAGCGGAAGATCCAGAGGCTTTTTAGAAACAAGGAAGCTTCACGTCTTATCAAACGGTGTAACGACTTTGGTGCCGGCGGGGTTTCGGTCGCGATCGGAGAGCTTGCCGATGGTCTGGAGATCGATCTGAACGCGGTCCCGAAGAAATATGAAGGTCTTGACGGGACCGAACTCGCGATCAGCGAATCGCAGGAGAGAATGGCCGTTGTCGTAGACAAAAACGACGCGGAAACGTTCCGCTCCCTCGCTCATGCTGAAAATCTCGAAGCAACGGTCGTTGCCCGGGTCACGGAAGATCCGCGCCTGATCATGAACTGGAACGGGAAAAAGATCGTCGATATCTCCCGCGAATTTTTGGATACGAACGGTACGGAAAAACACATCAAGATCGACCTCGCTGACCCGCAGCCGTTTGAAAAAGAGATGAAAGGCGGATTTGCCGAGAACTATGAAAAACTCGCCGGCGACTTAAACATCTGCTCGAAGAGAGGTCTTTCCGAGAGGTTCGACTCGACGGTCGGCGCCGGAACGGTCCTGATGCCGTTTGGCGGAAAATATCAGCTGACCCCGATCCAGGCGATGGTGAGCAAGATCTCGGTGGAGAAGAGCGATACCGAGGACTGTTCCCTGATGGCATGGGGATTCAATCCGATGATCTCGGAGAAGAGTCCGTATCACGGAGCGTATCTCGCAGTCGTAGAAAGCGTCTCGAAGCTTATCGCCACCGGAGCTGAGTTTTCGGATGTGTATCTCTCGTTCCAGGAGTATTTCGAGAAGCCGGGCAAGGATCCAAAACGCTGGGGTAAGCCGATGAGCGCTCTTCTCGGCGCATTTGCGGCCCAGATGGGGCTCGGCGTCGGGGCGATCGGAGGGAAGGATTCGATGAGCGGTTCCTTTGAGAAACTTGATGTCCCCCCGACACTGATCTCGTTTGCCGTGACGACGGAGAAGATCAAAAACATCGTGACGAACGAGTTCAAGAGTCCGGGCCATAAGGTCGTTCTGCTGAAAGCCGAGTATGATGAAAACGGTCTCCCGAAGGCTGAATCTCTGATCGCAAATTATCATCTTGTCACCATGCTTATGAGAGAGGGGAAAATCCTCTCCTGTTATACCCCTGCCTTGGGCGGGATCGCCGAAGCCGTATTAAAAATGGCATTCGGGAACATGGTCGGATTCGTGTACGACAGCAGCGTCGATCCACAGGATATTTTTGGATACAACTACGGAGCATTTATTCTCGAACTCGCCGATGACTCCGAGATCGGTGTCCCGTTAGGTATGACAAAGTCGGACGCTTTCATCCGGTATGCCAGTGTAAAACTTCCGCTGGAAACGCTTCTGAACGTGTACGAAGCAAAACTGGAATCGGTCTATCCGTGCAATATCCCGCAGGGATCGGGCAGGATCAAAAAGATCAAGTGTGAGACCCGCAGTGCCGTGAAACCGCGTGAGCGAACTGCCCATCCGCGGGTCCTGATCCCGGTTTTCCCGGGAACGAACTGTGAGTATGACAGCGCAAAGGCCGTAGCAAAAGCCGGCGCAATTCCCGAGATCCTCGTGATAAACAATCAGACGGCAAAGGACACTGCCGAGTCGGTCGACCGGGCGGCGGACGCGATCCAAAAATCCCAGGCAATCTTCATTCCGGGCGGTTTTTCCGGCGGAGACGAACCCGACGGGTCAGGGAAATTCATCACGGCATTCTTCCGCAATGCAAAGATCAAGGATGCCGTCCACGATCTTTTACAGAATCGTGACGGGCTGATCCTTGGGATCTGCAACGGTTTCCAGGCACTGATCAAGTTAGGGCTCGTTCCCTACGGAGAGATCATCGACGTGGATGAGGATTCGCCAACGTTGACGTTCAATACGATCGGCAGACATCAGTCAAAACTCGTCCGCGTACGAGTATCTTCCGTAAAATCCCCCTGGTTCTCCAAGGTGAATGTCGGGGACGTTTTCGCGGTGCCAATTTCGCATGGTGAAGGAAGATTCCTCGCAAATGACGATGTGCTGAAGCAACTCATCGAAAACGGTCAGGTAGCAACGCAGTATGTTGATCGGACCAATCATCCGACCTCGGATATCCACTACAATCCGAATGATTCGATGATGGCGATCGAAGGGATCACCTCGCCGGACGGGCGCGTGCTTGGTAAGATGGGACATGCGGAACGTATCGGCGACGGGCTGTACAAAAATTATGATGAAGCGTTTGATATGAAACTCTTCGAGTCGCTGGTCGAGTACTTCAGACCCTGACCAGGTTCTCTTTTGTATGAAAAATAGGAAAGTCCCCAGGAAAAATACTATAACATTAAGACTATATCTATTGAATAAGGATTATCATGAGTAAAAGCGGGCTGATCGTCGAAGGAGGGGGGATGAAGTGTGCGTATAGTGCAGGCATCCTCGACCGATTCCTGGATGACGGGATTTGTTTTGATGAGTGTATAGGTGTGTCGGCGGGGGCTGGCAATCTGGCATCATTTCTCGCGAACCAGCGGGAAAGAAACCTGCATTTCTATACGATATATCAGAACCATCCAGAGTATCTTGGGATGAGGAATTATCTGAAGCACGGCTCATACTTCAATCTGCAGTACATCTATGGTACGATCACCAACTCCACCGGTATCGACCCGGTGGATTATCAGGCTCTGACGGCAAATCCCGCAGAGTATTATCTGACGGCGACGAACGCCAGAACCGGCGAAGCTGAATATTTATCCGGACATGATATGAAGCGGGATGATTTTCGCGCTATCATGGCAAGCTGCGCCATTCCGGTCGTGTGTAAACCGATCGAGCTGAACGGCAATCTGTATTTTGACGGCGGGGTTTCGGATTCGATCCCGGTACAGAAAGCACTTGACGACGGCTGCGATAAACTGGTGGTACTGCTCGAAAACCCGCGCACTTTTGTCCGTCAGCCCCAGAAATACAAACCATTCTATCATTTCTTCCTGCGGAACTATCCGGAGATCGTCAGGAAAATCGACAGACGGCATTTCGAGTATCACAAGGTGATAGCCTATGTCAAAAAACTGGAGGAGGAGGGAAAAGCATTCGTTTTTGCCCCGTCCCACCAAGGGGCAGTGAAAACCACTACCAAAGATTCACAGGATATACATGAGCAGTATAACCTTGGCATCGCTGATTACGATGCCAGACGTGACGAATTGAGAGAGTTTCTGAGCGGGTCATCGTAAGGTATCAACCTGATCAATCTCTCATTTTTGCATTTAAACAGCATGACTTTTTTTCACGGGGATGTAATTTTGACCCGCAAACATTGATTAATAATAGTTGAAAGGGAATAGGTGAGGTGATTATGATCGAGACGAAACGGTTGATCCTTCGGCAGATCGTAGCCTCCGATGCAGAAGATATATTTGCCTATTCAAGGGGACCAAACACCGGTCTGAATGCGAGCTGGAAACCTCACGAAACGCTGAGAGAGACCAGGAGAATCATGCAGGAGGTGTTTCTCGGCCAGGGGAGCGTTTTTGGGATCGTGCTGAAAGAAACCAATGTACTGATAGGTAACATTGGTCTGATCGGGGATGAGATGCGTGAGAACGATTCGGTCCGGATGCTCGGGTATGCTCTTGGGGAAGATTTCTGGGGACATGGTTTCATGACCGAAGCAGCAAAGGTTGTTATTGGTTTCGGGTTTGAAACGATGCAGCTCGATCTTATTTCGGCGACATGTTATCCCTTCAACGTCCGTTCGAGGCGGGTCCTCGAAAAACTCGGGTTCCATTATGAAGGAACACTCGCTCTCGCAGAAAAGAGATATGACGGTAAAGTTTTCGATAAGGATTGTTATTCCTTAGCGAAGACTGCGTATTCTGAGAATAAGCAGGGATCCTGATAAAAAAAAGGTAGTAAGTCACTATTTTTCTGTTGTTTGACCGTGATATACGCGGCCAAAAGGAGTTCGGTTTTTTGCGGGATCATTCGCAGATCAGCTGTTCGCGTCTGAGTGATTTTATCTTTCGTGCAGGTTTTAACCCAAGATGAAGCAGGAGAAGACCCATTACAACTAGGAAAACCACACATCCAAGGTTCAGCCACGCCATTTGACCCAAAACGATCCATCCATAGATGAACGCAGCCAGATTTGCCGCGGCAATAATGAACTCGAGCCAGACAAAAGTAAACCAGAGATTTTTCATCGTTGAGAGGCGTTTTATCTTTGAGTCGATGTCGGTGTAAAGTTCGAACGGACCGCTCGCCGCCTCTTTTCGTAAGTACACCCATCTGAACACAGATGCTACACAGACAACGCCGGCCTCTTCCAGGAATCTGAGATAGGCAACGCTTTCCGGCGACGACGGAAGATTTTCCAGAAGTTCGATTTGGTAGATGTACTTTCCCGGCTCGGTCTCTTCGAAGGTGTATTTCCCAAAGAAGAAACTGTATAAGGACATGCCCTTTGCCGCCATCTCGTTCAGCCACTTCTCCTCTTTTTCATAATCGGAGATCCATCTCCATGTTGCGTGCTTCATGATGTTGCCCCCGTGATCTTTCTACCGTTTTTAAGAAGTTCTTCGAGTCTCTGTATTTCATAACTCACTACTTTTTTTCCGGATTCGGTTATCTGATACTCTTTTTTTCGTGAGTCTGATTCGCCGGCAGAGATGATCCATCCTTTTTCCAGCAGCGTATTGATCGCTCCATACAATGTTCCCGGCCCCAGATTGACCCGGTCACTACTCATTATTTTTACATTCTGCATTATCCCGTAGCCGTGCATCGGTTCGTAGAGAGAGAGCAGGATGTAATAAGCTGCTTCCGTAAGGGGAGATTTTTCCAACGTAAGTGTCATGATGTATTCCGTGTGACGATGTATCGTTAAGCGATGTATCACTTGACGATATATTGTTGTATCGTCATCCGATATAATAGTTGCTGGAAAAAAGGGGAGGGGTTCATTACGTCCTGCTGGTCATCAGTTCCGTCAGGCACGGGCAAATCCCCCGCCGAACCCTGAAGAGACCGATCCGTACGATCCCGCAGTTTCATCCAGCGTGATCTCTGTAACGGTAGTCCCGATCATAAGTGTATAGGTCGAACCGATCGTCATATCCGGGGAACTGATTATCACGGAATTAAACGAGAGCGACGAGGTATAGGTGAGGAGGACGCTGCCGGAGGCATCGGTGAGCGAAAGTATTGTCCCGGCCTGGGTACTGGTATCGAAGTTATACATGATGGATGCCTGCGTCGATGAAGAATCGAATCCTTCCGCCATCGAAGAACTTCCAATTGCCAATACGATACCCCCATTGACAACACACGTTCCGCCGGACTCGGCCCCCGCATCAATTGCACTGTTTCCGTTGTTGTTTGCCTCGACATACAAGGTACCGCCGTTTATTGTGAGATCACCGTTGGAATCCACACCGTCTCCCGAGGAGGAGAACACCGAGATTACTCCGCCGGTGATCGTGAGCTGGGCGAGATCCCCGCTTTCGGTAAGGACGGAACTGAAAGAGTCCATGTCAAAGCTGCCGCCGCCCATCATAAATCCGCTCCCGTCAGCCCCGCCTCCGGCATTCATACAGTCATCGGTCGAGGTTATGTCGATCTGGCCGCCGTTAATGGTTATCGCAAAACCTTCCAGCCCTTCGTAGCTTTGGGTAATCGTGACCGAACCATCGTGTATCACGAGATTCTCATCGGCATGGATGCCGTCATCTCCCGAAGCGATGGAAAAGGTGCCTCCCTGAATCGTCACATCGCTATTGGAATGGATACCGTCGTCCTCACAGTCGAGAGTTATTGTCCCGCCGGTGATGAGAACAAGTTCGTCGGCCTTCAGGCCTTTTGCACTCACGCTGTCGTCATCTGTGGTTGTAGTTGTCGGAGTGAAACCCTGGCCCCCGCCCATTTGAGCAGTCATATTTCCGTCGAAGGCGGACCTGGTCATATTCATTTCACTTCCCGAATCAATGCCTGACGAAACAGGCATCGTAGTCATATCGGGAACACTGCCTGTAAATCCAAGATTTCCCGAGACAGCGGTCCCGCTTCCTTCGCCGGTGGTGATATCGATGTCGCCTCCGGCAATCCGAAGAATTGTTACGGCTTCAATTCCATCACCAGTAGAGGTGATCGTAATACTGCCTCCGTCGATCGAGATGAATCCTTTTTCTTCATCATCCATCTGATCGGCCTGTATCCCTTCGTCACCGGCATTGATGGTTATGGTGCCGTCATAGATCTTCACGGAATTCTTTCCATGGAGTCCGTCGCCGACTGCAGTTAAATTGTATGTGCCACCGGCGATGATTAGATTGTCCTGCGAGGAAATCGCGTGGAGATAGTTGCCGGTCACGATCAGCGTACCCTGACCATTGAGCGTGAGATCGCTGCGTGAGTAAATCACGGCTTTGGCTTCCTTACCGTCGATTGTAGCGGCATACACACTGCCGTCTTCGAGGGTATTGACACTGCCTTCGGCGAGAGTGATGAATACTTTGTCGGCCTGTGCCGCATATATGGCCGGGTTATCCGAACAGGAAATATCAACGCCGTCAAGAACGAGCTGGACCTTGTCACTCTCGCCGGCATATATAACGATCTGGCCGTCGGAAAGACTGCCGCGTGCGATATACGTGCCTTCATCGGTGATGGTTATCACATTGCCATATACCGAAGCCCCGGATCCGTCAACATAACTTGCTCCGTCGGCAAGATACAGAACCGTCGCTGAATCTTCGTCATATGAGGGATCGAGATCTTTGGCGGAGTAGGTGATATCTATAGTGATACCGTCGGTTGATACATTTCCCGTTTCTGCGGATCCGAGAACGGACGGAGCAAACAGAATGAGACTCGCAAATACTATTCCAAGTGCCAGAAGAACGAACGTGACGATGGCGATCCGTTTTTCTGATGGTTCCATTATCTCACCCTGACGAGCAACGGGCTTCTGGAATCAGGGATAAAACCGGCAGACCAGATATGCAAAGCAGAAAACGATTTCTCTGTTTGGTATTTTGTAGATTCTTTTGATGATTGAGGGGAGATAATTGTCATATTGTACTTCCATTATACTTTCTGAGAGTCAGAGACCCGCATGTTCTCACAGCAGGTTGTACGAATCGAAATTGATTCTTTTCTCTCATTCAGAAATATATATTAAAGTAAAACATATTTAACATTTTGGTGCAGTAACTATACATAAGTCTGTGATCAAAGCAGATGTCGATGGTACGGAATACTCGATAAAACCGATGTAGCCGATAAAGTTCGGGATGCGGAACCGGACCTTCATTTGTAGAGAGGCTCAAAAGAGAGGCGTCTGACCGTCACGCAGACGTGTCTGACGGGCATTGGTGACGATATCGCCGTCGGCCGATGTGCCGATGAGGAAGGGGGAGGAGGAGTCATGGAGCGAACGATTGTTTTGGACGGTTTTTTGATCATAATTCGCATAACAGTACACACATCCGTGACCACAGGTATTGTAAACACCGATATCGCAGTTGAGCAGACAGGAGCAGGAGCTGCGTGTCGATATGCTGCCGGAATCGTGACGAAGTTTTTGCCCGACCGCACGTTCCAGAACCTCACGGGTGAGGCATCCGGAACAATCGACGCCGTATGGTGAGAGTTCCGATCCTTCAGCACAGGATTTTATTTTTATTCCGTACTCGCGACCGATCTCACAGAATGTTTTTCCAAGAGTGATGCGATCCTTTGGTTCCATTTCCTTTCCGGCAGGGAAGTTTCGTCTGGTTTTTTCATAGAGGTCGAGGAAGCTGATGACGCAGACGTCGGTGTATCCGGAAAGTTCCGCCGCCATTTTTTCAAATGCAACGGTGTGATACTCAGGGGAATATTTTTCTGTCAGAAAAATCGGGTCATACCGCCAGCCGATCCGGTTGAGTCCGACGATTCGGGATAGGTTCTGAAATGAATCGATCACTTGTTCGACCGAAGGAACATGAGGTTCGATCTCTTTTCCGTATGGGGTGATGGTGACATACCAGAACTGACCGAATCCGTCCAGTTCATGGATTCTCGGAAGCATCGGTGCAGGATTTTTGGTACAGAAGTTGATACAATCCACGAGATCCGGGTTCAGCAGGTATTTCGTAACCTTCTGAGGAAAATACGGGTTACGTACGAGAACATACCCTTCCTTGATACGATTGTAGAACCATTCGCTGAAAAATGCAGGGATATCTGTCCTGCTTCCGGTATTGAGGATCATGGCGGGTTCACTCTGATAGATTTTATTTTCGAGGAGATATAAGGGGTGCGGGAAAACAAAAACAGAAAAGGGCGTGATGAAAAAATACCACAAGCAAAAACATATTATTAAAAAAATAAAAAATGATTATGTTAGTTATGGTTTGCAATGTTCAAGATTGCAATACACCCAACAGCAAACATAAAACCATACCAAAATGTACGAGCTTCTGGTTTGAATGCTTCTTTTGGTATGGCAATATTCAATTGGTTAGTAGAACCAGTTTTTTTTATTGACATCATTACGATCTCACCCCCCTTTTGAATAAGTAGCAAAAAGGCGGACCTTTCTGCCCTTCCTTCGACTTTTTATCTGGTTCATTATTCATTATTTAGTGCCTCAAACAATTTAGCCAAAAGATAGACCCCGGCAGTAATTATAGCAATCATGGCAAGCAATGTCATAAGATCATTATTTTCCATTTCTCCGAGAGCCGCAACGTATTTATTGATAGTATTTTTATTAATTCCAGTCTGTTCTGAGATTTGAAGATTATTATACCCCTTATTTCTCAGGAGCATAATATCTTTGAGAAGGGCAGGATTAAGTTTATATTTTTTTGATATCTGAATGAACTTCTCATTTGCTCTTTCAATATTATCATCATATGTCATACAATAATATTGGAGGTCATAATATATAAGTATTATTGACCATATTTGGTTATTTAAAACATTATTAGTTAACATGACTATTCAAATTAACCAATAATAATCTTGATCACGAATTACTTACCTCCAAAGTATTTCTCACGATAATCAATATAATCTCCGCCATATTTTTAAGAGTGCAAGAAGAGAATGGTTACATAAAGTAATTGCATCAAGAAAAACGGATTGAAACAGTTTTTGGAGAAAACTTTCACGAAAATACAGTTAATTTAAATTTGATTTCAGAAAAAGAAAAGAAGCCTCAGGCGAGAGTTGAACTCGCGACCTCGTCCTTACCAAGGACGCGCTATACCACTAAGCCACTGAGGCAACAAAATATTGCGATAACAAGATACAACTCAGACTCATTTAAACATTATGAATCGAGGGCATAATTTTGAAACTGAAAACAGCCCCGTACCAAAAAATCAGGGGCAAACCCCACTCACGCGCACAACATCCTAAGGATCGTTTTCGCCGCGACAAAACCTGTGGAAAATGCCGCCTGAATGTTGTATCCTCCGGTATCCCCGTCGATATCCATCACTTCTCCCGCAAAAAAGATGCCAGGAGCGATTTTCGACTCACAGGTCTTTTTATTGATCTCCGCAAGCGGGACCCCGCCGGCAGTACACATTGCCACACCGAAATCTCCGACCCGCTCAACAATAACAGGGAACCCGGTCAGGTTTTCGACTAGTGCGCCCCGCATCTTCGACGTCAGCTGCCCGCCGGTCGTTCCTTCAGGAATACCGGAGATCTCCACCAGAGCGCGAGTGAGACGATCCGGACAGGAAAGACCGGAAAGAAGATTCTGGATCTGCTTCCCTCCTGACTCGGCGGTCCGTTCTTTGAGAAGGGTATCAACTTCCTCCGGGGAAAGAGGAGTGAACGCGATTCTGAGCTGATCTCCTGCCCGCATCCACCTCGACGCATCCAGGATCACCGGACCCGAATAGCCAAAACGGGTGATCAGCAGATCGCCCTCCCGGGTCATCAGCTTCTTCCCTTCGTGCCATATGCTCACCTTCGCCGGAAGAGAGATCCCTGAAAGATCCCAGAGCAGATGGTCATCGACATATACCGGCGTCAAAGAAGGTTCCGGCAAAACGATCGTATGACCCAGCGATTCCGCAAAGGCATAACCGTCCCCCGTCGAGCCGGTCCCAGGGTATGACATCCCGCCTGTCGCGATCACCACGTACTTTGCCTGATATGCGGTGAGGGAAGTCTGCACAGAATATCCTCCGTTGTTTGGGGCGACAGACTTCACCACCTCCGAATAAAATATCTCAACTCCTGCCTCATCACAGGCATCCAGCAAAGCATCCAGCACATCATCCGCCCGAAGCGAAACGGGGAAGACCTTATCGTTCTCGTTTGTGAACAAAGGCACGCCGCGATGTTCGAAGAAATCCATCACGGTCTCGTTCGAACACGCCATCAGAGAAGGCTTCACAAAATTCCCATGATCCCCATAGTTTCCGGTGAACGTTTTCACATCACCGGAATGCGTGAGATTACACTGACCGGAACCAGCCAGCAGAAGTTTTCGACCCGGCAGTTTCATCTTTTCCAGAATGAGAACCTTGGCCGGTGCAAGATGGGCGGCACAAAACAGTCCTGCGGGTCCTGTCCCGACAACGATCACATCATACTCACGCATACTCATTGTATGTACGTACGTCCCAAACCCTTATTATTGATCCCCTCCAACATATACGAAGCACTTAGGTGCTGACTGAAGTAAGTCCGACGTGTCTGTCTACTAAGACACTGCCATATGGCTATGGGATTACGACGAGTCAGCTGTATTATACATGCTGCTCTTTTCGTGACTTACGACCATACCTGTCAAATTACAGTATCCGCGAATACGTCGTCAGGTTGGTTCTCCACCCGGTACGGATGGGCGGACAGTCTCTTTCGCGAGGTGATAAATAATGGCACGAATGCATGCTAGAAGAAGAGGAATTGCATCCTCTGTGAGACCATACAGAAAAGAAGTTCCTGCCTGGTCCAACTCCGATGTAAAAGAGATCGAGGGTAAAATCATCGAGATGCGCAAAGCAGGACTTTCCTGTGCACAGATCGGTCTCGTTCTCCGTGACAAACACGGAGTCCCGAACGTAAAACTCGCAACCGGTAAGAGGATCAATGCCATCGTTCGTGAGAACGACCTTGACACTGACATCCCTGAAGATCTGCGTAACCTTATGCACAAGGCTCTCGGAATGAGAAAACACCTTGAGCAGAACAAGAAAGACCTTCACAACAAACGTCAGCTCCAGCTGACCGAAGCAAAGGTCCGCAGACTCGTAAAGTACTATGTCGGCAGCAAACGCTTACCCACTGGCTGGGTCTACAAGCCGGAGACTGCAGAGATTCTTCTGTCCAGATAAATCATCATAACCCATGTCACTTGAAGAAGCCGCAAAAAAAATCGCTGACCGCCTGAGAGGGATGGAGTACGTGGAAATGTACGCCCACCACGATGCGGACGGCATATCCTCGGCGGCGATCATGTCCATTGCCCTGAAACGGGCGGGCATCGCGTTCAGGCTCAGGTTCCTACCTGTTCTCACGAACACCGATGTCACGAATCCGGACATTTCCCTTCTTTGTGATCTGGGTGCGTCGTGCACCGATTTACCGGAAACGACAATGATCATCGATCACCACGTGCCTTACACCACCTCCCAATACCATATCAACCCGCGACTGTTCGGTGCAGACGGCGAGACGGAACTTTCCGCTGCCGGATGCGCTTATCTGGTCGCAAATGCCCTTTTTGATAATCGTGACCTTGCCGGTCTGGTTCTTCTCGGCATCATCGGAGATGGTCAGAAACTCATCGGGATGAATGAAAAGATCATCGGTGAGGGGATCGCGAATAATCTGATAAATCCGGGGAGAGGAATTCATCTCGCCGGCAGGAAAACCAGAGAGCAGATCGAATCTGCGTCCTCACCCTATCTTCCTGGTCTTTCCGGAAACAGCGGAGAAGCTGAGGAGATCACAAAGATCTGCTCGGCAAAGACGTCGGATGAGACTTACCTTGGTTGTCTGTTATCAGAAATAATCGCACGGTCCAGTGCTTCGTATGATGCTCTGATGAACCTGTACGGTGATACCTGGAGCCTTGAGAGAGAGAGCATCCAGAATGCCCATGCCCTGACAACAGTCGTTGATGCCTGCGGTAAAGCAGGCAGAACCGATATCGCGTTCGGGCTGGCATGCGGAGATGCTTCCCTTCTGAAGGAATGCTGGGAGACCGCCCTTTCTTTTAAGAAAAGGGTGATCGAAGCCGCAGGTTCAGCGAGACGGGTTGCAGCGAATGCATGGATGGTGGATTCTGTCGATACGGTAAGCGATGTCGCTGACATGTTTGCCGAATCGGAGAACCGACCTCTTTTCGTTCTTTGCAGAGGAGAGTCTTATCTAAAAGTCTCTGCCCGTGCCCCCCGGACCGCGAACGTAGACTTTGAGCAGTTCATCGGAACTGCAGCAAAAACGTTTGGCGGAAACGGCGGAGGTCACAAGACCCGTGCAGGAGGGGAACTCCCGCTTGCATGCGAGGCTGAGTTTATCAGATCTCTGGGGGCATTTGTATGAAGATTTACGGTGAAATCAGGTCGAAGAATCTGAGTGCTGATGAGATCGAAAAATCTCTCGCTCCGGATAACGGCGGATTTATCGAAACTTCTTTTGAGGACGGGTGTATTGTAGCAAGGGTGAACGGTGAGTCGCTTCGGTCGGTTATCGCGACAGTTGATGATTATCTGATGAATCTCTCGGTTGCAGAACGTCTCATCGAGACGATCTGTGAAGAGAATACGTTAAAAAATAATTCAGGTGAATAAACCATGGCAAGAAAAAAGCAGAGTGGTGGACGCAAAATCGAGGGCTGGAAAGCAAAGAACTGGTATAAAGTTCATGCACCGGAGTTCCTCGGTAAGCAGTTCATTGGAGAGATCATCTCTTCAAATCCGGAAAATGTTCCGGGTCGTGTAATGACGGTTAGTCTGGGCGAACTGATCCAGGACTATTCCAAACAGAATGTTCGTACATCCTTTAAGATCATGACCGTTGCAGGAGATGCAGCATACACCCAGTTCAACGGTCATGAGATGACAAAAGAGTTCGTTCGTGCAATGGTAAAGAAAAGAGCCACCCGTGTCGACAGCACGATCACGGTCACTCCTCTTGGCAGCACCCGCGAACTTCAGGTCACTATCACTGCATTCACTATCAACCACGCAAGACTTGGCCAGGTCCAGGAACTTCGTTCAATGATGGTGAAGGTCGTTGAAGACGCCGCAAAAGAGTCAGACTTTGAATCCTTTGTTTCCGCTATGCTGAAAGGCGATCTTTCCAAGAAGATGTTTGCCGCATGCAAGCCGATCTTCCCGATTCGCAGAATCGAGATCATCAAGTCCGAGTCGGTCAGCTCAGCAGCAGACCGTGCAGCAGCCCTTATCCGTTAAATACGGATAAACTCTTTTTTTTAGAGATACGCACAGTATCTCAGAAAACTTCGCCGAGGCGGAACCACGTATGTCTCAAGAATAATGACAGTGGAAACCTGAGTTCACATTCATTCATTTTCGGTGAATGCAGGATCCCACTGAACATGGGAGATGGAGATCCCGGGTCGCGGGTTTTCGATGACAAGGTCATCCCCGTCTGCAAAAAGCATCATGCCGGTGAACTCATCAGCAGAACAGAGGAGATGCTGCTCGGGATGGGTCCCGCGTTTTATGTCACACCGCATTTCGATTTTTTCTGCGGCCGAAACGACATAGGAAAGGCGCTTTCCTGCCGGATGTGTTTTTGGAAGAGCGATGACCGGCAGATGATATGTCCGGACCATCTCAAGAAGATAAAGAGCGGGAAGAACTTCACCGCCTTCCGGCGCTGACACGATGATCAGATCGCCCGGGTACACACCCTGGACAATCTCGTCCGTGTCGGTCTCGATCAGAAGAGGGAATTTTTCGAAGGCTTTGGAAATTACAAGAAAAGAAGAGATTCCACGGATGATGACCGGCTGGTCACCTCTCAATGGAACGCGAAGATCACCGGTCATTCAAGTTACATCTCGGTAACGTCTTCTGACTGGCAGGTCGGGCACATCGGGTGTTTGCCGATTCCCGTAAACGTCGCCCCGCAATCATTACATTTATACTTCTTACCTCTGCCCTTTAAGGGGTCATTGAGGTCAACATCGACAGGTCCGCCTGCTGAACACATAATTCATTTTTGGGCGGGCGTTGTATTATGTGTGTCGGTGAATACTCAAACCCTTTATCAAATCACGTCGAATATCAACACAAATGTCAGAAGAGAGTGTACAAAAAAAGTTCATCATCTACTTTTGCATAATCGGCTGTTTTGCGATATTCTCGACAACGATCGCGAAAAACCCGGTGCTCCCCTTATTTACAGAATCCCTTGGAGCAAATGACGCATATCTGGGACTGATTGCCGCCGTTTCTCCTCTCGCCGGAATTTTGTTCAGTTTTCCAATAGGAGTGATATCAGACAAGCTTGGTCGAAGAAAACTCCTCATTGCATCGGGATGCGTATTTCTCATTGCCCCGTTACTCTATCTTCTGATAACAGATCCGATCTTTCTCATACCCGTCAGATTCTTTCATGGATTGGCGACCGCGATTCTTGGACCGGTGATCGGAGCGATAATCGCTGAAAAATTCGGGAGCAGAAAAGGAGTGATGATGGGAACGTACAGTTCAGCCACGCTCGTCGGCAGGACTGCCGCCCCTCTGGTAGGAGGGTTTATCCTCACGCTGTTTGCCCTTGCACCGGGATATACTGCATATCATATGGTGTATCTTGCAGCGTTTTGTGCTGCCATTCCGGTATTTATTCTGATACTTTTCTTCCATGATACAAACGGCAGTGTCAAGAAGATAACCATTGCCGATTTCACAAAGAGTCTGAAGACTTTTCTTTCGAACAAAGGTCTGCGTGCAGCATCCATCGCTGAGATGATTACCTACTTCTGCTTTGGAACGTTTGAAACATTTTTACCAGTCTATCTTCTTTTCACCGGCGTTCCCGCATGGCAGACAGGGATCATTTTTGCCGTGCAGGTCGTGGTCATTGCTCTGACGAAGCCTTTGTTTGGCAAACGGGCAGACAGCGGAGATCCACAAAAACAAATCGCCGTGGGTATGCTTATTACTGGAGTATCCCTTGGAGCCATGGGTCTGGCTGCGGATTTTTGGATACTGCTTGCCCTCAGCTGTGTTTTTGGGATAGGCATGTCCCTTTCGACCGTCGCGACGAACGTTTATGCTGCAGATACAGCAGAAAAAAATGAACTGGGAGCATCACTCGGCGCCCTCTCCTCGATCATGGATATCGGGCATGCCTCGGGTCCGCTTGTATGCGGGATCGTTATTACCTTAGCCGGATATCAGACCGGATTTGGCCTTTGCCTTCTCCTGTCAGTATTTGCGACAGTCTTTGTGCTGATCACCGGGCAAAAAAGGGAAATGAGTAAGGGTTATTAACCGATGTAGTGGCTCAGCGGTTCGATGGTGACCTTGTTAGTCTTCATCGACTCTATTGCCTGTACCGCAGCTTCAGCCCCGAAGATCGTCGTGATATACGGGATCGAGTAATCGATACTTGCCCGCATGATCTGCAGATGATCTGCCCGTGCATTTTTATCGCCGGGTGTGTTGATGAGTAAATGAACATCCAGTGCCCGGATCATATCCAGGATGTTTGGAGAACCTTCCTGAACCTTTCTAACAAGGTTCATCGGGATATCATTCTGGCCAAGGAACTTCACTGTGCCTTCGGTACCGTAGAGTGAGAAACCGAGATCGTGGAGTTTCTGAGCGATGGGTAATATTTCCATCTTCTGGGTATTTGTTACCGAGATGAAGACATTTCCTTTCAGCGGGATGGTGTTGTCAGCTGCCTGACTTGCCTTGTAGAATGCTCTGCCGAAGTCGTAATCGATACCGATGACTTCACCAGTACTCTTCATCTCCGGACCGAGGATCGGATCGACACCCGGGAGTCTGGAGAACGGAAGAAGAACTTCTTTTACTGCAACATGTTTGATCTCTTTTTCCTCGTACCCGAGATCTGCAAGTTTCTTGCCGATCATCAGTTTTGCTGCGATCTTTGCAAGAGGAATACCGGTTGCTTTTGCGACAAACGGAACGGTCCTGCTGGCCCGGGGATTTGCCTCAAGGACATAGACCTTTCCTTTGTGCAGAGCATACTGGATGTTGATCAGACCGATAACACCGAGGGAAAGAGCGATCTTTCTTGTGTAGTCTTTGACCGTTGCGATCTGTTCAGGGGTAAGGGTCTGGGTCGGGATAACACATGCGGAGTCTCCGGAGTGAACACCGGCTTCTTCGATGTGTTCCATCACACCGCCAATGAGAACGTCTGTTCCATCACAAACTGCGTCCACATCCAGTTCCGTTGCATTGTCAAGATATCTGTCGATCAGGACTGGGTGGGTGTTGGAAACACGCACTGCTTCTTTGATGTAGGTCTGAAGTTCGAGTTCATCGTGAACAAGTTCCATTGCCCGGCCGCCGAGGACGTAGCTTGGTCTTACAAGGACAGGATATCCGATCTTGTTGGCGATCGCATAGGCTTCCTTTTCGGAGTAAGCAGAGCCGTTTGCCGGTGAGGGAATGTTGTTGTTTTCCAGAAGGACGCTGAACCGGTTTCGGTCTTCAGCAACATCCATATTTTCGGGACTTGTTCCGAGAACTTTCGTCTTCAAGCCGAAGAGTTTGATTTCTTCCTGAATTGGGATGGCTAAGTTTACGGAGTTCTGACCGCCGAACTGTACCATAACACCGTCATAGTCGCCTTTTCGGAGGATGTTGACAACATCCTCAAGCTGCATGGGTTCAAAGTACAGGCGGTCCGAGGTGTCGAAGTCGGTTGAGACCGTTTCGGGGTTATTGTTTAAGATATGGACCTCAATCCCTTCTTCACGCAGGGACTTGACTGCGTGAACAGTACAGTAATCGAACTCGATTCCCTGACCGATACGAATTGCACCGGAACCAAGGATGAGGACCTTTTTCTTGTCGGACTGAGTAAGTTCGCACTCCTGTTCCCACGTGGAGTAGTAGTAGGGAGTTTTTGCGGGGAACTCTGCCGAGCAGGTGTCGACCATCTTGTAGGTCGGCAGACCAACAAGGCTTTCGATCTTGTAGATGTTCCAGCCGGTAAGTTCACGGATCTCGGCGTTGGAGAAACCGAATTTCTTGGAGGTCTTGACAAGATCTTCTGTCGGGTGGTCACGGAGCTCAAGCTCAATGTCCACGACATTCTGGATCTTTTCTAAGAAGAACGGCTCGATCTGAGTGAGATCGTAAACTTCTTTGACGGTCATTCCAAGGCGGAAAGCATCAAAGAGTGTGGGGAATCTCTCATCGGTCGGACGGGAGAGGATCATCCTGATCTCATTTAAGTCGGTGTGCCGGTAGATATCCGTATCAAGCGAGCGGAGAGCTTTCTTGAATCCTTCTTCAACGGTACGGCCGATCGCCATGACCTCGCCGGTACTTTTCATCGATGTGGTAAGGGTCCGGTCAGCGGTCTTGAACTTGTCAAAAGGCCACCTGGAAACTTTGACCACGACATAATCGACAGCCGGCTCGAAACATGCAGGTGTACATCCCGTGACCGTGTTCTTGATCTCGTCAAGATGCAGACCGATGGCCACTTTTGCTGCCACACGGGCGATCGGATAACCAGTTGCTTTGGAGGCAAGAGCCGATGAACGCGAGACACGCGGGTTGACTTCAATGACCCGGTAGTCACCGTTATTGAAGGCGAACTGAATATTACATCCACCCTGGACGTTGAGTGCACGGATGATTTTGATTGCAGCACGCCGCATGATGCCGAACTCGTCAGAGGTGAGAGTAAGGATCGGAGCAACGACAATCGATTCTCCGGTGTGGATACCCATCGGGTCTACGTTTTCCATACCGCAGATGATGATACAGGTATCTGCCGCATCACGCATGACTTCAAACTCGATCTCGTTCCAGCCTTTGACCGATTCCTCGATCAGGACCTGGTGGACACGCGACTTTGTCAGACCATGTTCTACGATATTTCTGAGTTCTTCTTTGGTGTTAGCAACTCCTCCGCCGGCTCCGCCAAGTGTGTATGCCGGACGAATGATTGCGGGAAGACCGACTTCTTCGAATGCTTCATCAAGCTGTTCGATCTTGGTTAAGATGAAACTCCTTGGGATCGGCTCGCCGATCTCGATCATCAATTTCTTGAAGAGATCACGATCTTCACCATGATAGATAGCTTCGAGCGGGGTTCCAAGAATCTGGACGCCTTCAAGAGCCCCCATTTCATAGAGTTCGGCTGTAAGGTTCAGACCGGTCTGACCGCCCATCCCTGAGAGAATGCCGTCAGGTTTTTCCTTTTTGATGATTTCTGCGATGATTTCTGCTTTAAGAGGTTCAACGTAGACTTTATCGGCGGTTTCCGGATCGGTCTGGATCGTTGCAGGATTGGAGTTGACTAAGACAACTTCGATCCCTTCTTCACGAACAGCTTTACATGCCTGAGTTCCTGCATAGTCAAATTCGGCAGCCTGTCCGATCTGGATAGGTCCTGATCCAATGAGGAGGACTTTTTTAAGTGAAAGGTTTTTAGGCATCAGGGATTCCTCTGTACATGATATCGTAAATTGGTTTTTCCACGCCGTCGTAAATTCCATCGTGTTCCGGGTGGAACTGTACACAGTACACGCCAAGGTCGTTGTTGACGAATCCTTCGACCGTACCGTCGTTTGCATTAATACAGTTTACTTCACAGCCTTCTGGGAGACTGTCGGCGACTACGGCGTATCCGTGTCCCTGGAAAGTTACGGCAACCGTTCCGTCAGAGAATTTAACAGGCTGACTTGCTCCTCTGTGACCAAGTCTGAGTTTTTCGACCTGACCTCCTAGAGCTGCAGCGATGATTTCCGAACCCATGCAGATTCCGTGTACCGGGATGGTTCCAAGGATATCTTTCACACAGGAGATTGCTTTTGGTGCGGCAAACGGATAACCCGGCCCATTCGTTAGGAAAAGGGCACTCGGTTTGTCAGCAAGGATCACATCGGCCGGCGTTCCGTAGGGGTAGACATAGATATCTGCACCGCGGTTTTTCAGGCTGGTGAATACTGATTTTCTGCATCCAAGATCAAGGACGGCAATTTTTTTGCCCTTTCCTTCGATGTGATATGGAGCCGGACAGGTTACACCTGGAATAAGTTCGCGGGTTTCCTGGATTGGAGCAGCCTGCGCCATGTTGACGGCTTTGTATCCGTCATCAGAGCCGGTGATAAGGGCAGCACGCATAACTCCCTGTTCACGCAGTTTGATGGTGAGCATCCGGGTGTCAACACCTTCGATGCCCATGAGACCGTTATCCTCAAAGAATTCGCCAAGGGTTGGCTGATGTTTTGGATGAACGCAGAGTTCACGCACAATTGTTCCCGCAGCGTGAACTTTGTCATGCTGGAGCTGATCTTTATTTGCTCCGTAGTTTCCGACAAGTGGATAACCGAACATAAGTAGTTGTCCGGATACACTCGGGTCACTAAGGGCTTCCATGTATCCTGAGGATACAAGGGTGACAACCAATTCACCGGAAGCAGAACCTTCAACGCCAAAGCCGGTTCCAGTGATGATTGTCCCATCTTCAAGTCCTAAGACAGCCTTCATGATTTTGTACCATTATACATGTCTACAGGATAGATAATAAGATTAATCAATGATGACAATTTATATTTTTTATAATATATATTCAATTTAAAAAATATATGGCAATAATTAAAAATAACAATATATTTTAGCAAGAACAATATATGTCGTTACAGAAGATATGTTCATTACCCACGGTAACCCACTACAAACATGTATGAGACTTGGAGCCGTCATAGCATTATTCGTCCTTATGTTATGTACAACCACGTTTATGGCTGAGACAAAAACCCAGGAGAGAAAAAATCCAGTTATATTTATACCTGGCATCATGGGGAGCCGATTATACGATTCTGAAGGCAACATCGTCTGGATGGAGTATTCTCTGAAACTCACAAAACTTGGAGAGAGGATGAATATGCGGAATACCTTGATGGTGAAAAATAATGGGATCGATCAGGTAACGTTAACCGAACATGAGCGCGAGTACGGGGTGATGGGCCCATTCGAATATCCATATAAAAAAATAGTAGACCGCCTCTGTGATGAGTTTCCAGATAGGGGAGTATACTTTTTTTCCTATGATTTCCGTCAGTTAAAATCTGATTCCTCAGATTTGTTACATCAGCAGATTCAGAATATCCTGCAAAAGACCGGCGGGTCTAAAGTTGACCTGGTAGCACACAGTCTCGGCGGGCTGGTCGTTTCAACATATCTGGAAACATATGGTGAGGAGCACATCAGGAAAATCATAATGGTCGCAACCCCGTATGAAGGAACGCCCGATACAATAAACACAGCTTTGACCGGGGAGCTGACATACGTCCCGGCAGGGTGGCTTGAAGCAGTAACTAAACTTTCGAAAGAGGTGCGGATAAGTTTTCCTTCGACAGCAGAGCTGATCCCAACGAATGCATATGACGACCTGCACCCGGTATATCTGTATACAGAAAACATTCCAATAAGTGATGACATACAAGCGACGGAAAACACGTTTTCAGAGGGAGAGCCGTATTACACACCCGCCGGTTTTACCAAAGACGCAGGACAGAATGTCTACAAACCGCTGACCGGGAATCAATATGAGATCATTCTGAGAAAGATCTTTGGTGATGGACATGCCCTCAGACTGATAAATGACAGCCGGATAATCACCACAATGGATAGATCATACTTTGCCGTCGGCATAAATCATCAGACGATACGGTCACTGATATTCTCGGATGCTCCATCGGATCCCGGGATTACTCACATAATATACGATCACGCAGGTGACGGATGTGTTCCGGAGGAGTCAGCAACTATGTATGGATATCTCGAAACTCTTGGAAAGGACACACAGGGGAATGAGCGTTTACTCAAAGTAGAAGCAGAGCATGGGGGTATTACAAGTCATGACAAAGCGCTGGACTGGATCATTACGATTCTCTCTGACAAATCAACTGCGAACATCCAATCAGATCCAGTCATCACAGACAAAACAGTCATGGTAAAGATTGCAGGCCGCCAGGAAATCATGTCCAAACTACAGAATTTGGTTACGTCAATCAAAAATCAGAAAAACACTCAATAAAAATAAAAAAAATTATTTTGCCATGATCTCCATCACAACCTTACCATATGCAGGGCGGGTGAGGAGAACACCGATCAGGATACCAAGGATACTGATGATCGCAAATCCCTTCAAGGTGGAAAGATCCATGATGATCAGCGGGAACATGGCGATGATAACCGTGGCTGCTGAAGTCATGATAATAACAAGAGCACGTTTCAGGCGTTTGAGATATAGTGCCTGAGACGGGACACGACCTTCATGCATGACCTCGTCTGTAATGATGACCAACTGATCTATACCCGTTCCGAGAACCGCGATCAACGCCGCGATGGCCGCAATATCCAGCTGCTGGATGAAAACGGCAATACCGAGAAGAATGATGATCTCGGAAACATTCGTGGCGATCATCGGGAGAACGATCTCAGGAGTACGGTATCTGAGGTAGACCATCAAAGCAACTGCCGCAAGAGCAGCAATTGCTGCTATCAGACAGACAACTTTGAAGTAGTCTCCAAGGACCGCCGAAGTTGAACCGGACCCGGCGATTTGAACCTGAACCGGAAGAGCACCGGCACGGAGATGGATCTCAAGTTCCTGTGCCTGTGCTTTACCTTCATCCCCGGAACCGGTTCCGGCATACAGACTGTTCACCGGATTCTTAGCGATCGAAGATGCAAGATCAGATGAGAGTGGTGCACTGTACACGAGATTACCATCAAGATACATTTCCAGTTCGTGGGCAGTCGGGTTCGTGGTTGCACCATAATAGATGCAGGCCTGCTGAAGTGCTTCTGCACCGGCATTATCAATACCGAATGCTACACCCCAGTTGTTAGAGCCAGCAGGGTTCTGGGTCGGAGTCTGGACCGAAACGACCGAGTCACCATATAAGACATGAGCCGTTTCATTTCCGGTCGTAACGATACGAAGCTCGAAGAGACCCTGTGTCCCGACAAGTTCCTGAGCTGTTTGCAGATCTACGCCCGCCATCTCAATGCGGACAAATTGGGTAACACCATCCATATTCGTGAGCGTGTTGACCTTCACATCACTCGTTCCAAGACTGTTTAACTTGGATTCGAGAATACGCTTAATCGTATCTGCCGTATCAGTACCAACTCCTGGATTTGACCCAACATATGTGGCACCTGCAGCCTCAACTGCGGCACGAAGTTCATCTACGGTCGCAGATTTCTGAACTTCGATCTTGGTCAGACTGATAGGAACAACAGTACAGTCAAGTGTTTTTCCCACACTTTCCGCTACTACGTTAACATCAGCACCCTGACCAATGGTGACGACTTCGGACTGGAGCTCCAGTTGTATCCATGAACCTCCATCCAGATCGAGACCGAACTGCAGATTCGTAAAACCTTCACGGTCACCAAACGGAACAAAGATCGCCGCAAGTGAAAGAGCCACCAGTACAAGTACAAGAATCACCCGTGGGTCACGAATCACAGCACTCCAGCCGGTGTACTCCTTCTTCGCTTTTTTCGGGGCAGGGCTTTTTTTGGAACTCATTGTTTCGCACCTCTGTTATCCTTTTTAGGTTGTTTTGGCGTTGCCTGGGATTTTTCCGACCCGGACAGATACATGCGGAGAACTCCGGCATTGAAGCCCCAGGTAAAAATAATATCACAGATAAGACCAATGATCAGGACGGCTGCAATAGAATACAGCATGGGAACCTGACCGATAAATGCAACAAGGAACATGGCAACGATTGCGGCAAGGGTCGTGGTAGTCATAATGATACCTGTCCGAAACGCGCCCTCCATTTTTTCCTCAAGCTTTCCCTGACGCTTAAGGACTTTCGTTGTCAGCAGGATGTTGCTGTCAACAGAGTAACCGATAAGCATCAGAAGAGCGGCGGTCGTCGCAAGGGATAATTCAATTCCAAGGATGTTCATTACCGCGGCGGTTATGGTGATATCAGCCACACCAGCACAAACCACCGTAAGGGCAGGGACGATTTTTCTGAACGCAATGAAAACCACCACTGCCATCCCGATGAAGGCGAACAAAATCGCCCACATCGCCTGGGACTGGAGGGTTGCTCCAAAGTTTGCACCTATCTGATCAATGCTCGCCTCAGGATATTTCGAAAGAGTATAATCGTTAAACGTCATCATGTCCTCATTGGACATCGGACCAAACTTAAGGTAATACCCTCCCGAGCCAATACCTTCGTCAACGGATTTCAAATCATATCCATTGTAAAAAGCGACAATTTCTTCTTTGGTATCATCCGTATGAATGGTAACCGCTGTTCCACCGGCGAAATCAATACCGGGTGTGACAGGCATTCCTGTCAATGCAAACGTTATGCCGACGATCACCAGAGCGATACCAAAAAGGACGGCAGGTATTGCCATCATACGTTTTGGATCGTATTTGTTGATGTCGTATTTGGGGAGTTTCATACTGAACTAATATTTACGTTCAATGAATATATACACGTTCATATGTATGAAAAAAGAGAGATTATTTTGTTTCAGAGATTCCTTTCTGTTCAAGCATGTCTGCTACGGTCGCATTTGCGTGATGATACCGCTGACGATTGGCAGTTTTTCCACCACAGGACAATGCTTCAACAGGGCAGAACTGAAGGCAGGCAAGGCAACCCTCGCAGGTATGGAGCCACTCTTTTTTTCCGTGAGGAAGGGGGTGGATATTGTTTACCGGACATATCCTAACGCAGATTTGACAACCGTTACACGAAGGGCTGACGACAAATTTTTTGTCGAAGTTGTGTATGTTTCTGATGAAGGGGCCATACATAAGCCTCATGATGCTGCCGATCACAGTGAATCCCACGATAGAACCCCGGCGTTCTTTGATATCCTCCACAATAACTGCCACTTTACGAAGCGCGTTTTCCCGGATGGTCTTCTCAACGGACTTCTCCGGCGGAGCGCTGAAGGGGATATAGTTATCGGGCATCTGGATCCACCAGGCTGCGTTAAGTTTGTGCCCGCTTTTCTCGCACAGAGCAGCGATCTGTTTTGTCGGCGAACCGCTTTTTCCTCCTTCGGTAACAACAGAGAAAACATATCCTGCATGTGAGAGATCAAGAAGCGCGAAAAAATTTACAACGATTTTGGGGAGACCCATGGCATAAAGCGGGTAAACTATTCCGACGTTTACATCATCGGGAACAGTGACCTTCTCGCCGATGAGCATGAGTTTAGGGATGGGGGCGAGTTCGGTTTCAGGGAGTCGGGTGGATATTGCTTTAGCCACAGCGAGTGAATTACCCGTTCCGGTAAAGTAGTAAAGTATTGTTTTCATGGTGAAGCGCACCTCCGTTTGATAAATATGGAAAGTCTAGACGATTAATCCTTGTGGCTGAGTAAAATGATTTTACTCCAATAATTTCCAAATACGGGACAGTGGAACCGGCAACATAACCGATAAACAAGGACAGGAGATATATCAATCCTCTATGCATCAGATAACATGCAAACTAATTGATCCATTTTTCTCATCCGAATTACGAACATTCCTTATGTCATGAACACAGACATGATATTGGGGTGCTGTTGCAGATCTAAATCTGACTGCAACGGCTGAGATTATACCCATATAACCTGATCCGGGTAATGCCGGCGTAGGGAGTCGTTTTCCTATATTTGCCTGTGCATTATCCGCCTAGATTCAGGGAGGATAACAGAATGGATTTGGAAGTAACCAAAGCAATCACAGATTCCTGGTTTTTAAGACTACAGAATAATCTTTGTTTCGATGTGGCAATTGTAGGAACAGGGCCGTCAGGGCTTATTGCCGCACTAAAAATTGCAGAAGCAGGCTTTAAAGTCTCTATGTTTGAGAGCAAACTTGCTCCGGGCGGCGGTATGTGGGGCGGAGCCATGCTGTTTTCATCAGTTGCGATTCAGAATGAAGCTGTATATATTTTGGATGAACTTGAGATTCCCTATGAACGATACAACGATAATCTCGTCATATGCGACAGTGTTCTGGCAACCTCTGCCCTGATATATAGGGCAGCAAAGAGAGGTGTCCTAATTCACAACGGTATGAGCGTAGAAGATGTGGTATTTAAGGACAATAGAGTGTCAGGAGTTGTTGTGAACTGGGGTCCTGTTGTAAGAGAAGGACTTCATGTAGACCCTCTTTCATTCAGAGCAAAGATTGTGGTAGATGCAACTGGACATCCCTGCATGATTTCAGAAACAGTTGCAAAAAAGAATAATGTCACTCTCAATACGCCGACTGGAAAAGTCTGTGGCGAGCGTTCTCTAAATGCCGCTGAGGGTGAGACAGAAACAGTGCTAAATACCAAAGAGATTTATCCGGGGCTCTATGTCTGCGGTATGGCAGCAAACGGAGTATTTGGATCCCCGCGTATGGGACCAATATTTGGAGGAATGCTTCTTTCAGGAGAAAAAGTTGCGAAACAGATTATTGAAGAGTTAAAATGACAAAAAATGATTTCGGGCTCTACCTGATAATCACAAAACCTTTTTTTCCCTATAAAAAAATCGCCGAAACTGCGGTTAAGTATAATGTGAAATATCTCCAGTTGAGAGAAAAAGAATTAAGCGACAGAGATATTCTGCAGGCTGCTGGTGAAATCATGAGTGTAACAAACGGAACTGAAACTCGGTTTGTGCTGAATGACAGGGCCGACCTTGCATATCTCTGTGGTGCGGACTGCCTTCATCTGGGCCAGGAAGATATCAGCATAACAGATGCAAAAAAGATATGCGGCGAAAAGGTTAGTGAATTTGGACTCTCGACCCATAATCTGAAACAGGTAAAAGAGGCCGTAAGGCTAAAACCTGATTATATCGGATTTGGACCGGTATTTCAGACCCCCACTAAGAAAATACCCGACCCCGTCACCGGAACAGAAATCATCGCTGAGGCAGTAGAATTGGCCGGAGATATTCCGGTCGTTGCAATCGGAGGCATCAATGGAGAAAATCTCACCAGTGTTCTGGATGCAGGTGCAAAAAACGTGTGCATGGTCAGATATTTTATGGACAGCGTTCATTTTGAGACGAGAGTAGAAAAGACGGTTGACATCCTGAAAAATTACGACAGATAATTCGAAAAAAACAGTGCTGCGAGAGGGATCCGAACCCCCGATCTCGGGATTATGAGTCCCGCGCCCTAACCAGCTAGGCCACCGCAGCAAATATGCATTACAAGAATGCTGTATCCTGATATATAGATTACGAAATGCCGGATCAATACATATGTCAGGTTATACGGGATTTCTCCCTGTGATCGATGTCTCCCAAACCCAAAAGGGTAATACCTCACCAATGAAACGTATCTGACAAGCATGCCCCGACCAAAAATACTCTTAACGAATGATGACGGAATCAACTCCGGGGGTCTTTGGGCCGCGTATGACGCCCTATCACTATTCGCTGATGTTACGGTCGTCGCGCCGGCAACCCAGCAAAGTGCAGTAGGCAGATCGATCTCCATCTTCGAACCGATCAGGATGAATGAGTTAACGATGCATGGAACTCAGGCATACTCAGTCGAGGGGCGGCCGACAGATGCACTCCTCCTTGGACTGTATGGACTCGGACTCAGGCCAAACCTTGTAGTATCCGGTATCAATCTTGGAGAAAATATCTCGTTTGAATCGATCACGACCTCCGGCACGGTGGGTGCTGCGATGGAAGCGGTCAATCAGGGGGTCCCTGCCCTCGCATACTCACTCCAAATGAGTGATCAGGGAAATAAATTTGCAGATCCCCGGTCCCACACTACAGATTTCACCCAGAGCAAAGAGGTCGTCACGAAGCTCACCAAACTATTTCTGGAAAAAGGTTTCCCCGCAAAAAGTCAGCTGATCAATATCAATATCCCAGCTGAAAAAATAGAGGGATATGAGGTGACCGTCCTTGGAGAACGAATATTCGAAACCTCGGTCGAACAAAGGATCGACCCGAGAGGCAAACCTTACTACTGGATCAATGGAACACCTCTCTACATCCCGGAAGAGCATTCAGATGTGACGGCACTCAGGAATAATCAAGTTTCGGTCACCCCGCTTTCGATGGACAACACCGCATACAAAGCGTGCAGTGAATTGAAAAATATGATCGTGGATATTAATTAACACATCCGCGAGACAACAGTAGCCACGTAACGCCCGAAATGCTCAGCCTGACGAAGATCGTTCTCAGTTAGCTGACCGTCAGCAGCTAGTCCGTAATGCCCGCCGTTGTGTTCATCGTTGTTTGCTTCGGGAGAGATCGGATCGCCAACAACGATCATGCCGTGGATCAGCATTGCCTGAACGATCGATAGGATCGCGGTTTCTTTTCCCCCGGTCCGGTCCCCGGCTGTGGTGAATGCAGCACCGACTTTTCCAACAAGTTTGCCGCGCACAAAGGTGGTGTCATCAATAAACTCTTTCAATTCCGCAGCCACACCCCCGAAATACACCGGGGAACCAAGAATTATTCCATCATAACGAACAAGATCGCTCGCACTCACACGATTAAATGCGAGAACATCGACATCAATCCCATCCACCTCTTTTGCTCCCTTGCCAATCGATTCAGCAAGGATTTTGGTTTTACCGGTCCTGCTGTAACAGGTTACGAGTATTGAGGGCATGCCTATTAGATTGGAGCCAAGGCATTTTAAAAATTGGTTTTGGGAAAATTATTCATACTCGGGTTCATCCTCATCAACACCGTTTTTGTAATACCAGAGATTATAGGTTTCATACATCCCGAGCTCAACCGCGATTTGGACGGCTAGAGTATGCCAGCATTCTTTCCCGTAAAGCAGGGCATTACAACTGCAAAACGAGCCTTCAACAAAGTATTCATCTGTGTTCCCGACAACAACAAAATAATCCCGATACTTTTTTACCCGTTTTTCTCTTACGGCATCAACTGCTTCCAGCCCCCGCTTTCCGTATGCATCAATGAATGCCGTACGCACAACATCATTGAGTTCACCTTCTGTTTTGAGGATCTGGAACGGATGGATCATTGGATGATTGAAGTGACCGGAATATCTTCAATGAACTCCCAGCCATGGGTTTTTGCAAGCACACGCATACCGGGAGCTTCGAGAGCATAATGAGTAGCTTCTATACAGGGAATGGGTGATTCACGGGCAATATTATACTTTAATTCGGATGCCATGTAGGCTTCTGCCCCGAGAGAAACAGCCTCCAGAATCAATTCAGGATCGAACGCCGAACCTCCGGCAACCGCAAGTTTCGTGACATCGGACACATCACCCCATACGCGAAGACCGCAGCCGAGAATATGGGAAATCTCAGCAAAACTTTTCGACATGGTTCCAACAACACCAATAGAGGCAGGGGTCTTCTCCATTCTTACCCAATCGTTGAGCCCGATCTCCTGTGCAAGAACATCGTTTATTCCTCCTTGAGCATGATCAAAATTAGTATGCATGGCATAGAGGTTGATATTATTCCGGAGTAATGGACGAAGAATATCAACATTTCTCCCGGTAACTCCGTGCATCGCATTCCAGAATGCCGGATGGTGAACCACAAGTGCATCGAACCGTTCCTCTGCAGCACGCTCGCAGACATAAGGTGTGGCATCCAGAGCACATCCCACCTTTTCGATCCTGTCGGTTCCGTCAACGATCAGACCAATGCGACCTTCATCAAAATCCTCAGCCAGCATCGGCGGAGCAATTTTTTCCAGAAGATCTATGAACGCGTCTTTATGCATAATCATAATGGGGAGTAAGATATTAATTGAGTTTCTTAATCCGGAACTTTTCCGGTTCGGATTGTACATCCTCCTCGACGTTCCGAAACGTTGAGATCGGTTTTATGGTGAGAACATTGATGTAGAGGGACCCGGCATTGGTAGCTTTGCCAAAAACACGGCCAAGTACCTCAACATCTGCTCCGACCCCGACAAGCGGATCAGGCAGGGCAAAACGTTTAGCAACGACCTGACCAGTCGTATCCTGAATCAGATAGGAGGGTTTGTTCATCATGAGCCCGGTGACTTTCAGAATTTTTCCTTCTATAAGCACGACACTTCCTCTCATCGCCGGAGAGAGCTGACGGGCTCTGACAAGTTTTGCGTGACTGCGGTACTGCGGGGCTTCACGAAGAACCTGTTTCTCATTCAGATAGGAAAGCCAGAGAGGAAGACCTATGAGAAGAGCACAAAGTGGGAGACCTATATATAGATAGATAAGATCTTTGCTGGAACCGTAGGTCATTGCACACATAACTGCAAAAAAAATGGTTGCAGCAAGGAGGAGGGGAGGTAGCCTGACGGTTATGCCTTTTATTTTCATCTGAGTAAGAAATGGGAGGGGGGAGATTATGAAGATAACGCTGATTCAGGTCAGAGGATTGATTACATCTTCTTACCCACTACTAATCACACATATGACCCGTCATCAGGTTAAGATCCCATCCCTTCTCATGACCACGGTATTGGTCGGTATTTCCTCACTAGACGAGACGCTTTTTGCTACAGCAAAACCTTGCCCAATCTGCGGTGGAAAACCCCAGCCATATGATACCAAGAAAAAACTCTATGTGACGTTGAGAACCCCAATGGGACGGAAAAGAATCACGGTCAACATCCGGAGATTCAAATGTAAAAAGTGTGGGAACCTCATTTACGCACAAGAACCGTTCTATCCGGATACCAGACTAGGTTCTGCGATCGTGGATATGGCAATTTCTCTGTCAAGGCTCCATTCCTACTCTCACACCGCTGAGATCATGAAAGCACTGGGAATTGAAATCGACCGGGGTTCGGTCCGGAATTATGCATTATCGGATCTGGCAATTCCTCAGGCAAATTTTCTGTACGGTATGCAGCTGCCAAATTCATTCATCTCCCTTATGACAAAAGAGATTTCGGGACCGAAAGGATCTATCTCATCCCAGGAAATCCTGGCATCAAGTGGTTACCCGGCTTCCTACAAGGTACCGACGGATGGAAAAGGAACTTCAGCAGAGTTCCAAAAACAGAAAAAACTCAAAAAGAAAAATTAGAGTTCCAAAAAACAAATATCGTTCAAACGATTTTTTATATCTGAGAAAAACCCGCTATCTCTCGTACGGCATATGCCGGTAAAGCATCTGCAGGGATTCCCAGTGCAGCCGTAAGATCGATACCGCCGACAAGCGGAGCAAAGGTCGGAGAACCGATACCGCCGACAAGGATGACATCGGCTCGTGCATCCTTTCCAGCTTTTTCCACTGCACTGCAGACAAGATTCTTTTGAGCAGTCCAGAAGGCTTCGGCAATTTTTACAGCACCCTGTTCCCCAATCTCTTCCAGATCAGCACAGACAGTTCGGGCAAGACGTCTAAGGCAGGCATCGCGTGAAACTTCTTTTCCGTCAGGTGTGGCGGATGAATATTCATCGGAACCGATGTGTCCAAGAACAAAATGGGCGTCCCCTGAACAGGCAAAATATTCGGTAGAGAACGGGGTCTTGACCCCGTCGATCTCCGCAGAATTTGCAAGAGTAGCGACCGGTGTTCTAAGCATTCCAGTATAAACGAGATATCCCGCCTGAAGACGAAGAGTATCGGTCAAATTGATAAGTTTATCAAACCGGGCAAAAGGGACGATATCTGCGGTTGTACTGCCGATATCCAGCATCATTCCATTCGGATAAGTTCTTCGAAGAAGATCGACAGAGGCAAGCCAGTTTGCAGCTGCAAGTTCCGGACATGCTTGGGTATGGAATTTTGCATCGGTCCCGTAAAAAACAGCGTCAGGAAATGTTTGCCTGACGGCATCGACAATGAATGAGATACCTTCGGTTTTATTGAAAAAACCATCGGCAAGTTCTCCACTCATTACGACAGCAGCATTGTCGGCAGATGCATAGGCACTGACGATCTCTGCCAGATCAGATTCCTTCCAGAGCGGACAATAGTGAATGTGGACGCCGTGTTCGTCAACGATTTTGAGGTTGGCACCTCCGACGTCAATACCGATCACTCTACAGTTACCCCGCCTACATCATCGAATTTTGCGGTTTTGCCGTTATAGTGGATGCATTCAGGAGGTAAACCGACCGTTGCTTTCAGAAGAACATCGGCGATTTCCTCTTCGATAACATGCACGATCCCAAGGAGACTCATTGTCGGCCGGGGATTTACGTCAACTACCCAGATCTTTTCGCCGACAACCATGTCAAGACCAACATACCCCTGACCGCCAAGAGTTTCGATCGCTTTTTTGGCGACCTCGATCATCTCGGCCTCACGTGGCGGATGAACTGGCGTTTCGCCGCCTTTGTAGACAAAGTTACCATCCGTCCCTACCTCGCAGAACTGACGGTTGATTGTCAGAAAAACCGGAGGGAGGCCGCTGTAAAATCCGCAGGCTTCTCCAACAACCCTGCTGCCAACGATACTTACACTATAATGATCTCCTTCGAGATACTCAACAGACATCTCACCCGCTCCGGGAAGTTCTCCGTCTTTTGCAATGCGAACGCCGACCGAGCCAGCTCCTTTGACTGGTTTGATGACACGCTTGCCGGGATAATCAGCTGGAACTTCAGCCGGCACATCAATGCCGACCTTCGCAAGAAGTTTCCCTGAAAGACGTTTGCTCGCACAGACGGCAATGGACGTACTGTCAGAGCCAATATTATGCGTAGCAAGCTCAAGTGTATGCGTATATTTTGCGAGATATTCATCCGGAGCAATGACCAGACCGTAAGCACAATCTGGAGCCAGACGGGCGATCTCTGAATCAAAATCGCTTCCGGACGGCATCACAACTGAATGCCCTAAGGTTTCAAAACTCTTTTTCAGAGCAGAAACCATGGCTTTTCCCTCAGGAGCGAGAACCGGATCGTGAACTGAGGTATATTCGGCGATGAGAACGTTCATGTTATACGTCGCGTTTTTCTACCTCGGTGATGAGGTTCTCCATGACTTTGTCAACCGCATCCCAGGTCGGGTTGGTCTCGCCGGGTTTTCTGATGAGGAACGGTTTTCCTTCATCGCCGGCTTTTCTCATCTCGATATCGATTGGGATGGCGCCAAGATAGGGTACATTGTATTGAGTGGCAGCTTTTTCTCCTCCGCCTTTCCCAAAGAGATCAACAACCTCGCCACAGTGCGGACACACCATGCCGGACATGTTTTCGATAATACCAAGAACAGGAAGATCCATCATCTCAACGAACTTTATTGCTTTGGTGGAATCCAAAACTGCAACATCCTGCGGGGTGGTTACAATAACGGCTCCTTCGACGTTTGGTGCGAACTGCACAATATTTAATGCTTCGTCACCGGTTCCCGGCGGGAGATCGACGACGAGGTAATCAAGATCGCCCCATTCAACATCACCCAGGAACTGCTGGATCGCGGCGGCCTTCATCGGTCCACGCCATACAACCGGGCTGTCTGTCTCATTTAAAAGAAGTGCCATGGAAATTACTTTCAGAGAGCCGGTAACTTTGACCGGCATGATCTTGTTGCCGATCGCCTGAAGCCGAAGATCTTCAATGCCGAGCATCTTACCGATGCTTGGACCGTGAATATCCAGATCAAGAAGACCGGTCTGATATCCATGGTTCGAAAGGGCGTAAGCAAGGTTGACGGAAACCGTACTCTTTCCAACACCACCCTTTCCTGAGAGAACCAGTATCACATGTCTTACACTGATATCAGCTTTTTTAGGTTTCTGACAGGTATCGGTCTTCTGTGAACATCCATCACAGTGACCATCGCATTCTTCGGGTTGATCGCTCATAATTATCTCCTGAATTGTAAGTCTATATAACTTATTGCATTATCTGTTGTGTGGATTACAGTATAGTCTTTTTGGATTGAGTAAGTAATCATTAAGAGCGAATAAGAAATTTTTGGGGAGATCACAACATATATTGCCGCTTACCTTTCGCGCGCCGCATTAAACGAGAAATATTCATTTTCTACAATATAAATCTAATAAAATTAACACCAGCAATTTCAAGCACACCACAAACCCACTGAAAATAATCAAAAAAATGTCACGAGGAGACACCATTATATATCACGAAAATAGACATCAATAATATCCGAGGTTTATCCATGGAAATAAAGTACGTAACAACAACATGCCCGTATTGCGGGACTGGCTGCTCCTTCAACCTTGTCGTGAAGGATGGCAAAATTATTGATGCCCAGCCGTGTCAGCGCTCTCCGGTCAATGAGGGGAAACTCTGTCCGAAAGGTGTATTCGGCTTTGAGTTCATCAACTCACCCGACCGGTTAAAGACTCCGCTCGTGAAAAAGAACGGAAAACAAGTACCAGCAACCTGGGATGAGGCACTCGCCGTCATCGCAGAAAACTTCGGC